>NZ_AKJB01000120.1:0-36000 GCF_000282555.1 Pseudomonas sp. GM102
AGATACCTATGCCGCGATGGGGGCATCTCAGCCAATACAAGGCTTCAGGCTTGGGCCGGATCACTCCAGCGTCTGAACCACCAGCGCACCCGTGAGATCGGCTTGCCCTCGGCATCCAGCGGTCGCCCATCGCTGGCAAAACCCTGTTCCGGTTCCAGCAATTGACCATTGAGATATCGAGCCTCGACGGCAGTTTTACCGTTGGCATGAAAGCGCTGATACCGCCCCTCGCGCACGCCATCGCGGTAGAACTCGACCTCCGCCAGTTGCCCGTCGGGAAAGTAATTGAACGCCTCGCCATGCAGCAGCCCTCGGCGGTAAGTCGCCTTGCGCTGCAGCCAGCCTTGCGGCGCATAAAAACTGGCTATCCCTTGCAGCTTGTCACGAACAAACGGCAGCTGCGCCGAGACCTTGCCGTTGGGGTGATAGAGCAGGGTAGTGCCTTGCAGCTCGCCCTGGCTGTAGTGCAAATCAGCCTGTGCGCGCCCGTCATCCTTGATATGCAGTGCACCGTCGAGCTGGCCATCGAGCAAGCGACCTTTGAGCTGTTTATCGTTCTGCTGCAAGTCCAGCGGCGTGATGGCCATGGGTTCTCCTTGTCAGTTGACCTGCACCAGACCACCCTTGATGGTCAGCATGCCGCCGCCATCCACGGTCTGCGAAGCGGCGGCCTTATTGGTCAGGCTGATCCCGGCATCATTGGTCATTGTCGTGCCGGCCTTGTTTTCCAACGAGGTGCCGGCCTGATTGCTCAGGGAGGTGCCGGCCTTCTGGCTGATCGAGGTGCTGGCCTCGGCCGCCAGATCGGCGCCGCTCTTGATCGTGAAACTGCCGCCGCTTTGCAAGGTCAGGGTACCGGTCACCTTGATGGTCAGATTGCCGTCCACCGTCAGGCTGTAATCGCCGGTGACCTTGTGCGTGTAGTTGCCACCGGTGCTGTGGGTCTGGTCCGCGCCCACGGTCACCGTGCGACTGTCCTTCACATCCAGATTGTCGCTCCCCGTCTGGATGGTCACGCTGCGTTTGCCTTTCTCCAGGGTCACAGTCTCGTCGCCTTCCTTCACCGTGCGCGTACGGGCGTTCTGCACAGTCAGGGTTTCGTCGTGGCCGACAGTGGCGGTGGTGTCGTTGAGCACATTGATCTTGAAATCCTTTTGCGCCTGCAAAAACACCTCTTCGGCGTCCTTCTTGTCCTCGAAGCGCAACTCGTTGAAACCTCCACCGCCCTTGGACGACTGAGTCTTGATTCCGGACTGGGTCTGATTCGCCGGCAGCGCATAGGGCAGGGCGTTGTCGCCGTTGTAGACGCAACCGGTCACTAGCGGCCGATCCGGGTCGCCATCGATAAACGTCACGATGACTTCCTGGCCGATGCGCGGCACGAACTGCATGCCGAAACCCTTACCGCTCCAAGGCAGCACCACACGGACCCAGCAGGAACTGGCTTCGTCGTTCTTGCCGTCGCGATCCCACGGGAACTGCAACTTGATGCGGCCGTATTCGTCGGTCCAGATTTCTTCGCCGGACTTGCCGACGACGATGGCTGTCTGTGTGTGCATTCGCGGCTTCGGTGTGGTTCTCACCGGGCGAAAAGGCGTGGTCTTGGGGATGGCTTCGAAGCGATTGCGATAACTGTCATGGCTGGCTTCGTGAATCACCGCCGTTACCACCCAATCGATATTCAACGTCGAATCATCGTGCCCTGCGAGAGTGAACCAGTGCCCCGGCACCAGCCAGCGGCAGTCGCTTTCACCGACAAAACGCTTCTCCTGACTGCGCAATCCATCGACGCGCTGCTTGGTCAACGCATCGCCCCGGGCCTTGGCGTTATAGCCGCCTGGGTGCTCGTACATCGACCGTGGCCCGGCAACTGCTTCGGCCTGGCTGTAGAGCGAGGTGGTCGGCGTAGTGAATTCGTAATCCGTCGCCTGATACACCCCGGCCACCGCCTGTACGCAGACCTGCCCGGAGCGGATGCCATGCAGCTCGCGTTCGCCCAACTGCTGACCGAGATAGCTCACCTTGGGGCCATTGGGGATCGGCACGAAAGCATCGTTGCTGTCCCCCAGCACCAGCGTGTGCTTGCCTTCCTCGTGGGTGAAAAACCAGAAAATCCCTTCTTCTTCCAGCAACCGCGAAACGAACGCAAAATCGGTTTCGCCGTACTGCACGCAGTATTCGCGTGGGGTGTAGCTGCCGCTGAGCTTCAGCAGGAAGTCGGTAAAACCGTGGGCCTTGAAAATCGTGGTGACAATGTCCGAAGTGCTGAGGTTCTGGAACACGCGATTGTTGCTGGCCAGGGTCAGCCACCAGAGCCATGGCCGCAGTACAAGCTGATAGCGCTCGGCAGTGGCGTCGGCCGGGAGTTGGCGGATTTCGGCGACCAGGGCATCCGTTGGACGGGTCAGGGCGTCGTTGTGCAGGGTGGTGGTGACGTGGGTGGCGACGGCCGTAGTCAGGGTTAGCGAGGTGCCGTCGTTGAGGCCGTTGAGCGTTTGTATGCCTAGCGAATTGAGGGTTTCTTCGCCGGACAGCGACTCAGGGTAAAGCGCCGACAGCGAAGCGGCGGTGAGGGAGAGGCTGGTGGTGGCATCGACGGAGCGGGGCATCAAGTGGCCTCAGATGGTCAATGAATCAGCTTCGCAGTGAACCATTCTTGGCGCAGCTGCATCAACCAAGCTTAAGTCCGGCCAATGAGCAGCGTTCATCTATTGAGGTGTCCGACATGAAACTAATTCTGGACTTGATAAGGTTGTAGAAGTCGCGTTTGCTGAGACCGAATACCTCAGTGCTATCCTTGATTTTCCTGCTGCGGGCCATGATGGTCCGAATCACAAGATCGTTGATTTGATTGGCCGATAACTCGTCAAACATTAAGGTGAACAATACGGCTAACTGGTTGGCGTCTGCCAGATTTATGTTGGTGTTATTTTCGGTAATGGCGTATTCCTGATAGGTGTTCTGATAGTTGAGTGTCAGACGCTGCTTGATGGGGATATAGTGGTTCAGCGCAGAAATACTGGCCACCACCACGGCGATACCATCGGGAACTTGAGCATTCCAGGGTAAATGGGCCATGGGTGCCGGTTTCTTTTTAGTGGGAACCGGTTTTCCCGAAGCAGGATATGTCATGGCGGTGAAGTTGTAAGTGGCAGCACCGACAATCATCACTCCGTTGTCACTGGTGCCCAGTGCCAATACACTTTTATATTGCCTGCCTAATGCACCGCTGGCGTCGAGGATAGGAGAAAGGTCATCCCTGATGTCTGGGTCCATAACCTGATAGATATGATCCGTAACAGTAGGGTTGTCGTCCCCGCCTAATGAATAAATGAACTGATCGGCGATATAACAGAAATCTTCGCCCTTGACGTGTATATGCAATCGGTTACCTACGTATTCGACCTCGGTAACCTCTTTTAATAGCTGGAGGTTATGAGTTTCGCAAAGCTCGATGATCTTTGCATTCCTGGCCCCAGGCAGTACTGCTCCCGTGAATTCGGAGCCGCCGGGACGGGCAAACCAGTTCATCTTTGGCGAGTGTTTGCTGGCAATATCGACCACCCAGGCGGCGGTGGCGCTACCGCCGTAGATAGCGCGGTCAATATTGGGAACTTGTTGCTCCGCATCTTCAAGAAATTCGATGCCTTCAATAACTTGTGAGTAGTCAATATCGGGCGCAGGTGTTCCTGTTATTTTGGGCGGTTTACGTTGGGCGCCAATGCCGGTGGCAATCACTATTTTTTCAACGATTAATGCATGCGAGGTATCAAACCAGGCGACGTAATTTCCTGGTTGGGTGAGTGACTTGGATATCCGCCGTACCTTGCGTGAAGGATTGTGGCCGTAGCGGCTACCGTTGACGATTTCACTGACGCCTTGCTGAAAAACACCTGAGGAGAGGAAGTTGTCCAGGTTCATTTCACCATTGGCAACCGTGAACGACGGGGGCGGGGAACCCGGTAAGTGCAAGAGGTGAGCGGGCTGGCCCATGGGGTGTTCTACGAGTTTTGCCCATAGTCCATCCTCACCGACAACTACAGTTTTATAGCCATCGGATGAGGTGTTCAGGAACACTGCAGCGGAAACGCCTGCGCCTATTATCAGTCGGGTCGGCATGATGACTTACCTCATATTGGCTGCACTACCTTCATCGAAAAATAACCAGCACAGCACATGGCGACTACTTCCTCTGCTGTGCGGCATCTTTGGGTTTGCACTTTGCTCCTGTTTACACAAGGGAGTCAGTCGTCCGGGACTTACTCCAACACCCACTCCGCCAACTTCCCCGTCACCTGCGTCATCAACACATTCTCAACATCCCTTGCCCCGGCCGCACTGCATTTGGCCAACACCGCCTGCACAATCCCGGCATCAAATTCAAACTGCTTCCCGGTCGCGGCCTTGTAGCGCCCGCGCAATTTCTCCAGCTTCGCCAACACAATCCCTTCCAGCGTCGCCTCATCCAGCGGCCGATACGCCACCACCGTCATGCGCGCCAGAAACGCTGGCCGAAACGCTTTCAGCAGCACTTTATGCAGCGCTTCGTTGAAGGCATCAGTGCCCAGTTGCGCGGTCGGCGTGTCGAGCAGTAACTCAGCTCCAACATTACTGGTGGCGAGCATCACGGTGTTTTTGAAGTCCACCACCAACCCGGTACCGTCCTCCATCACGCCTTTGTCGAAGACGTTGTAGAAGGCTTCGAGCACATCCGGGTGGGCCTTTTCGATTTCGTCGAGCAGCACCACCGAATAGGGCTTGCGCCGCACCGCTTCGGTGAGTACGCCACCGCTGCCGTAACCGACGTAGCCGGGCGGGGCACCTTTGAGTTGGCTGACGGTGTGGGCTTCCTGATATTCCGAAAGGTTGATGCTGATCAGGTTGCGTTCGCCGCCGTAGAGCGCGTCGGCCAGCGCATAAGCGGTTTCGGTTTTGCCCACGCCCGTGGGGCCGACCAGCAGGAACACCCCGACCGGTTTTTGTGGGTCGGTGAGGCCGGCGCGATAGGCTTGCAGGCGTTGGGCGATGGTGTTCAGCGCGGTGCTTTGGCCCATGACCCGCAGGCCCATGCGCTGACCGAGGGTGCGTACGGCGTGGGCTTCGTCGGCGAGCATCTTGCCCACCGGGATGCCGGTCCAGCCGGCGATCACGGCGGCCACGGTTTTCGCGTCGACTTGCTCCGGCACCAGCGGATCGTCCTGGCGAATGGCGTCCAGGCCGGCCTCGAGTCGTACCAGTTCGGCGGCCAGATGATCGATGCGGCTGTCGGTGGCTTCGTCCGGTTTTTCGTTGTCGGCGCGCTCGCTCAAGGTGAGTAACTCGCGGCGGGTTTCCAGCAGTTCGCGCACGGCAATCCGTTCTTCGTTCCAGCGGATTTCCAGGTCGCGAATGGCTTGCACGTTACCGACGGATTCGGTTTCCAACAGGGTGATGCGTTCACGGTGATCGAGCCCGGTGGCTTGTTCGCGACGCAGGCGTTCGACTTCGTCTTTGAGGCTTTGCTGGCGGTGGCGCAGGCTTTCCAGCGGTGGCGGCACGTCGTGCTGGCCGAGAGCGACCCGGGCGCAGGCGGTGTCGAGCACGCTGATGGCTTTGTCCGGCAACTGACGTCCGGAGATGTAGCGGTGGGACAGCTTCACTGCTTCGTGGATCGCCGCGTCCAGCACCTGCACACCATGATGCTGTTCCAGTTTCGCGGCGACGCCACGGAGCATTTCCACGGCGGTGGTTTCGTCCGGCTCTTCGACTTGCACCAACTGAAAACGGCGGGCGAGGGCCGGGTCTTTCTCGAAGTATTTTTTGTACTCAAGCCAGGTCGTGGCGGCTAGGGTGCGCAACTCGCCACGGGCCAGCGCCGGTTTGAGCAGGTTGGCTGCGTCGCTGCCGCCTTCCGCGCCGCCAGCGCCAATCAGGGTATGGGCTTCGTCGATGAATAGAATGATCGGTTTGTCGGCACTGCGTACCGCATCAATCACGCCTTTGAGCCGCTGTTCGAACTCGCCTTTGACCCCGGCCCCGGCCTGTAACAGGCCAAGGTCGAGTACCCGCAGGCTGACTTCCTGCAGCGACGGCGGCACATCGCCAGCGGCAATGCGCAGAGCCAGGCCTTCGACCACGGCTGTCTTGCCCACGCCCGGCGCGCCGACCAGGATGGGATTGTTCTGCCGACGCCTGAGCAGGATGTCGATGCACTGGCGAATCTCGCCGTCGCGCCCGACGATGGGGTCGATGCGCCCGGCGTGGGCGTCGGCGGTCAGGTCCTGGGTGAACTGATCGAGCACCGAATCCTGTTTCGGCTGCGGCTTGCCGACATTGGCAGGCCGCGTGCCGCCGACGTGTTCGCGAGAGTTTTCGGTCCACTCCAGCAGGTTGCTGCGCAAGGCTTCCCGCGGAATTTTCAACAGCGACGAGGCGCTATTGAGCAGCAGGCTGCGGCGTTCATCGCGGTCGAGCAAGGCCAGCAGCAGCAAGCCGGAACGGATGCTGTCGAGGCCGAGCACACTGGCCTGAACCACCGCGTCTTCGAGCAGGCCGATGGTTTGCGCCGAGAGCGCCGGGGTGCGGGTGCTGCCGGATTTGAACAGTTCCAGGGCCTTGTTGATTTCCGCCGTCAGGGCATCGCGCTCCAGGCCGAAGCGCGGCAGCAGGTAGGTGAAGTCACCGCCCTCGATGTCCAGCAGCTCAAGCAGCAGGTGCTCGATTTCGACGTAATGATGACCCCGTTGCAGGCAGCGTTGCGCGGCCCGTTCAAGGGCGCGGCGGTTGTCCGGGTTGAGGCGTCCGATCAGGCTGGCCAGTTCCATGTTCAGGTGATCTCCAGCTGACGAAGGCGGGTTTCGATCTGTTGCACGGCGAGACTGGTCTGACGTTGCAGGCCACCGTTCCAACTGAGCAAGGGCGGGGCCTGGCGACCGAGTTTTATCGGGTTGGCACCGCGCACCAACAGCACCAGGGTGCAATCCAGATCGGGGCCGAAATACAGCGCGCTGAGACTGGCCAGTGCCGGATGGGATTCACCGTCCGGCAGAAACCGCGCCGCCTGCGCCGAGGTCAGCGGGCCGAGGGTCAGGCGGATGCCGGCATGTTCATCCCAGACCCGGGTGCCGGCCACGGCGCTGCGGCCCAGTTGCAGGTTGCGGCCTCCCGGTTGCAGGCGGCTGCGACTGGCGGGTGGGATTTCCCGCCAGGCACCTTCATAGGCGCTGAGTGCGACCGGCAGTTCGAAGTGCTCGCGCACGATCGCGGCGAAGCCGGCGAGGGAGCGACGACCGTCGGCAAACAGCGCGCTGCACGCCAGTACGGCGGAATCGGGAACGGCCTGACGTTCCTGCAAGGCTTTGGGCAACAACCCGGTCAGCGCCCGCAGTTGCGCCTGCACCGGGGACGCGCCGGGAGTCGTAAAGCCGACGGCAATCCGGTGTTTGCGCATCACTTTGTACAGCAGGCTCAGCAAGCGATGCTGGAACAGGTCGAGGAATTCGGCCGGCGCATGATCCTTGGCGCGAGCCCGCTGTTGCAGCCATTCCTGATAGGCGTAGGGCAGGGGGCCGTCGGGCCCGCCGAGGCCAAACACCGGAGTACTGAGTGTCGGTTGCTGACCGGGTTCCTGGGTCAGGTTTTCGATTTCGCTGGCGGAAAAAAGTGGCGTTAACGGCCCGCGCAGGCGCAGCGCTTCCGCTTGAGGCGCGGTGCCGCTGCCCAGGGATTCGGCTTGTGGGTGTTCGCGCTCCAGCAGCAGCAACGCCTGCAACAACTCGAACGCCTGTGGATCGCGTCGCAGCTTCTGACTCAGGCTCAGAGGGAGAGTGGCATGCCGGCTTGGGGTTGCCATGTCTTGACCTCCTTGTCTGACTGGACCAGGACCGTGCGCACAAAGCGATTGGCCGTGGCATAGAGTGAAAAGAATTGCGCCAGCACTGCTGAGAACAACACGGCGCTGCTGCCGACGAAATGCTGCGGATCGAGTTGCAACTGAACTTCCAGCCCATTGCGCCAGCCGCGCCAGGCATCTTCGCCAACATGGGCGATCACCCGTTCGCAGCCAAGGCCGAGCAAGCCTTCGATCTGCCGCAGGGCGCTGGCCTCGTCACGCAGGTTGTGCAACTGGAGGATTTCCTTGAGGGCATCCAGCGCCTGCGGACCCTCGACCAGCGACAAATGATTGAGGGTCAGTTGCGACACCAGCCGCCAACGGGATTCGCCATCCAGTCGGGGCAAACTCTGTGGGCTGGGCGGATTACGCAGGCGAGCCCAGGCCACTGGCCCCGGTCGTTCGAAACCCAGTGGCGTACCGGCCGGCAGGCTTTGGGCCAGGTGTCGGTTGGTGCACAGCAGTTCGGCGGTGAGGCTGTATTCGGTGGTCTCGGACAATGGGTCGAGCCGGGTGTCCACCAGGCTCACCATCAGGTCGGTACCCAGGCGATTCGGGGTCATGCCGCTGACCCGTCGCGCGTGCCAGTAGCATTGCTTTTCACCGCCGATGTGCTGGCTGCCGTAGTAAGCAGGAACGCGCAGCACGCCTTGACTGGAGCTGGCGCGCATCGCCCGGATGCTGTGGATCTCGACGCTGTTTTCCCGGTGGCTGTCGGCGACCAGGCGGTACTCGCTGCGAGTGCCGTCCGGGCGCAGGGGCTCCGAGGTTCGTGGAAACAGATTGATCACCGGCGCACAGCCCAAGGCGAAGTCGCTGGCCTGAAGGTGCAGACGGTTGGCCGGGGCGCGGTCGAAGACGATGTACAGGTACAGCGTCTGGCTGTCGCTGGTGGCACCGGCCAACGGGATATCGAAGAAATTGAATTTGTCCGGGAAGGCAAAGTATTCGGCGAGCAGGCGCATGCCCGGGTGCACGCCGTCCTCGTCTGGCAACAGCACTTCGTCGCTGGCGAAACCGACAATGTCTGGCAGCCCCGCAAGCGCTTTCGGCACGCTGCCGACGGGGCCGGCCAGCACCTTCACGGCATGGGCGCCGAGCAGGTCATACAGGCAGGCATTGATCACCGGGGAGGCGGCGAGGTGCACGCGCAACTGTTTGATCGTCAACTCCGCCCACTGGCTTTCACCGAGGCAACGCAGGCTCAGGCGCAGGGCCGAGCGCGCCTGTGCAACGCCGGTCAGGGCCTGCGCTTCGTCGCTGCCCAGCAACAGCGCTTCATTGATTTCCAGCGGCCACAAGCGAGCCGCGGCGCTGGTGCGAAAATGGATGCTTTCGCCTTTGTGGGTGGTGACGAACAGCGGCGTGTCCCGTGGCAACGGGTAACCGCCGGCGAGGTTGCCTTTGCTCGGGTCCGGCTCGAATTGCACGATCGCACAGGACGGTAATGGCCGCATGGCCAACGGGTAAAGCTGTTCGAGCAAGGCGTCGCTGAATTCGGCGTAGTCGTCATCGAGCCGCCGTTGCAAGCGCGCCGCGAGCAAGGCGAAACCTTCGAGCAGGCGTTCGACATGCGGGTCGGGGCATTCTCCGGGGGACAACTCCAGGCGTCTGGCGACCTTGGGATAACGCTCGGCGAAAATGCTCCCGGCGTGCCGCAACCAGGTCAGTTCGCGCTGGTAGTAATCGAGCAGTTGCGGGTCAATCGAGTCGCTCATGACGCACCTCAAGGCCATTGCCGGCCTTCTCGATGACAAATGCCACGGGCCAGTGCTGCTGGCCGCTGCGCAACTCGCCCAGTAACCGAATGCACAGTTGCTGCGGATGGCCGGGGACCGGATTGACCTGAACCTCGCCCAGTTGCAGGCGCGGTTCGAAGTGGGTGATGGCCTCGCGGACTTCCCGCGCCAACTGACGACGGTCATCGCTGCGCTGCTGTTGCAAGGCGGTCCAGTCAGCGATGCCGTAGTCGAGAATGCTCGGCGGGGAGGTCAGTGGGCGTTGGCCGCGTCGGGTGTTGAACAGGCGCAACAACTCCGTGTGTACCGAGTCGAGCAGCCCCTGGCGATCGAACACCTGCACGGTGTCGACCTCGCTTGAAGCGAGGCGCTCGAACAATGGTGGGAGGATGCCGGTACCAGCCATGGCCGACGCGTCCGCTTACTTGACGAGCTTGTTGGCGGCCATGTCCCAAGTTGAGGCGGCCGTGCCTTCCTTGGTACCGTCGTCTTTCTGGGCCGTGAGTTCCCACTTGATCTTGGTGAAATTCAGCGACAGGGTTTCCACCGGTTTGCCCCCGGTACCGCCACTGACGCTGACGTTGGACAGCACCACGTTGGTCAGGGTGTAGATGATGAAGGGCATCAACTGACCGCTGCCTTCGGCGGCGTTGCGGCCGATGGTGATTTTCGCTTCCGGGATTGGTTTGCCGGCGCAGCAATACTCGTTGAGGGAGGGGGTCGAGCTGTCGACGAATTTGGTCAGTGTGAACTCGCCGATGTGCGGCTTGCCGGAGGTACGCTCCGAGTTGCTGACGTCGTTGGTCACCTGCATCGCCACGTTGTGGCTGTAGGACATGACTTCGATCTTGTCCTTGTAACCCTCGAGCAGGCTATCGCCTTTGATGTCGCCGCCGAGGTCGAGAATGATTGCATCCATCGCATGAAACTCCTGAAAGTAATCGCTATAGACAAGTGGGGTGAATGCCCAATGCCAATCAGTTAAAAGCGAACACTGAACCTGTTAAGTCAAACACTGAACCTGTTAAGTCAAACACCGAACCTGTTAAGCCAAACACCGAACCTGTGGCGAGGGAGCTTGCTCCCGCTGGACTGCGTAGCAGTCCCATTTTTTGGGGCCGCTTCGCGCCCCAGCGGGAGCAAGCTCCCTCGCCACAGGTATCAGTGGTGCCACAGACTCCAGTGGTGCCACAGGTTTCAGTGGTCAGGCAGCTACCGGTGGCGGCAGGGTCGCGACCAGGCGGATCGACGCGGTCAGCTCTTCGAGCTGGAAGTGCGGCCGCAGGAACACCGTGGCCTTGTAGGCACCCGGTTTGCCGGCGACCTCGGTCACATCCACCCGGGCTTCACGCAACGGGTACTGCGCCTTGATCTCTTGCGGCGCGTTGTCGTTGATCAGCACGTAGTCGGCGATCCAGTTGTTGAGGTAGGTCTGCACGTTGTCGCGGGTCATGAAGCTGCCGACCTTGTCGCGCATGATCACCTTCAGGTAATGCGCGAAACGCGAGGCCGCGAGCACGTACGGCAACATCGCCGAAATCCGCGCGTTGGCGTTCGCCTCATTGGTGTTGTAGAGCTTGGACTTGTTGGTGGTCTGGCCGCCGAAGAACACTGCCACGTCGCTGTTTTTCTTGTGGCACAGGGCGATGAAGCCGAGGTCGTTGAGTTCTTTCTCACGACGGTCGGTGATCGCCACTTCGGTCGGGCATTTGAGCGACAGATCGCCAGAGGTCGTGCGGAAGGTATGGGCCGGCAGGCCTTCCACCGCACCACCGCCTTCGGCACCGCGAATCGCCGCGCACCAGCCGTACTTGGCGAAGGCTTCGGTGATTCGTTGCGACAAGGCCCACGCAGCATTGCCCCACAGGTATTTGCCGTGGTCGCTGCCGTTGACGTCTTCGACGTAGTTGATGCCTTCCACCGGCGATGTGTTAGGGCCATAGGGCAGACGCAGCAGGAAGTGCGGCAGCACCAGCGACACATAACGCGAGTCTTCGCTTTCGCGGAACGAGCGCCACTTGATCAGCTCCTGGCTCTCGAAGACTTTCGACAGATCACGCGGCACGGCCAGTTCGGTGAAGCTGTTCATGTCGAACAACCGGGGGCTGGCGGCAGCAATGAACGGCGCGTGAGCGGCCGCGGCGACGTTCGAGAGTTTCTCCAGCAGGCCGATGTCCTGCGGGTGCCGGCCGAAGGTGTAGTCACCCACCAACAGGCTGAACGGATGGCCGCCGAAGGTGCCGTATTCTTCTTCGTAGATCTTCTTGAACAGCGCGCTCTGGTCGAACTCGACGGCTTTTTCCAGATCGTTCTGCAGCTCTTTCTGGGTCACGTTGAGCAGGCGCAATTTCAGCCGGGAACTGGTCTCGGTGTTTTTCACCAGCAGGTGCAGGCCGCGCCAGGAGGCTTCGAGTTTCTGCAGGTCCGGGTGGTGCAACACTTCGTTGAGTTGAGCGCTGATCAGCTCGTCGATCTGGCTGATGCGGTCGTTGATCATCGCCACGGTGTCCTTGTCGATGGCCATGCCTTCGTCGAGTACCTGGGTGGCGAATTCCGCGAGCATGTCGCGGGCGTAGTCTTGCTGGCTGTCGTCATGGGCCATGCGGCCTTTGGCGATGATTTCATCAAGCAGGGACAAGGTCTGGGCGGTACTGTCGCTGGCTTGGCTCTGGGCGGCGGATGAGGCGGGCATGGCAAATTCTCCCTAAGTGGATGAACGATCAGGCTTGCGGTTCGGCCGGTACTTCTGCATCGCCTGCGGGGGCGGGGGCAGCGGTTTCCGGGCGGGCAGACTTGATCTCTTGCAGTCCCTCGGTGTTGGCGATGACGTCACGCAACAGCTTGTCCAGATCATCGTTGCCATCGAGCTTGGTCAGCAGGTCGCGCAGACGCTGACGGGCTTCGAACAGACGCCGCAGCGGGGTCACTTGCTCAACCACCTTGACCGGATCGAAGTCGTCGATGTGTTTGAAGTTGAGCTCGATGTTGAGTTTGCTGTCGTCGCCGCTGAGGGTATTGGTGACCTGCAAGGTGGCGCGCGGGCCGATCGAGGCGAGCACTTCGTTGAAGTTGTCGCGGTCGATTTCGGTGAAGCGCCGTTCATTCAATTTCGGGAGTGGCTCCAGAGGTTTGCCGGAGAGGTCGGCAAGAATGCCGACGACCAAGGGCAATTCTTTCTTCTCGATGGCGTTGCCGATTTCGACGTCGTAGGTGATTTGCACCCGGGGCGGGCGGACCCTGTCGAGCTTGTGCTGAGTACTTTCTGCCATGGTGGCTGACTCCGATGCATGAGGCGGGCGCAATGCATCGGGAGGCCCGTTTCATCGCATTCCCTTACTGGACCGTAGGTTAGAAAGGGAGGGCAGAGGACCTGTCATTCCTTTGACGAACCTTCCACATTCGTCGTGCCGACCGAACTACCCAAGACGCTAGAACAGGTCTATAAAAAAGCAAACAAAAAGCATTTTTGGACTGTATCGAGAAAAGGAAAATTCATTTTGTACGTACGTTTTTTTTCTTTGGTTCTGCTCCTGTCACTCGCCGGGTGTTCGTTGTTCGGACCTCGTGTCGACCTCGATAACCTGACGCTGGACGTCGCGCCCCGCGCCAACGATGACACGCCGATCGCGGTGGACTTCATTGCGGTGAACGACCCGGATCTGCTCAAGCAGTTGTCGGGCATTACTGCCCGGCAGTGGTTCGCCGAACGCGAGCAGTTTCAGCGCGACTATCGGCAGCTGATGACCGTCTGGGGACTGGAGCTGGTGCCCGGTCAGTTCATCGACAAACAACCCTTCCCGCTGGGGGGGCAGCGGGCGGCTGGACTTTTAGTCTTCGCCAGCTATAACACTCCCGGAGCACACCGGTTACGGCTGGACGATCAGAACAGCGCCTGGCTCAAGTTCGACAGTCGCGAGATGACGCTGGTCAGCGATCACCCGAACTGAACACAGGATTGTGGCGAGGGGGCTCTGTGGCGAGGGGGCTTGCCCCCGTTTGAGTGCGTAGCACTCACAAGATTGTTGGTGCCTCAGCGATTTTGGGGCTGCTTCGCAACCCAACGGGGGCAAGCCCCCTCGCCACAGGATTGCTCCCACAAGGGCTGATGTTCAAGTCAGGCACCACAAGAGGTCGAAAGGAGTCGTATGAGTCTGCTACCTGACGCGGTTTGCTGGCATGAGGGCATGCAGTTGTTGCCCCAGCATTTTCAGTTGCAAGGGCTGCGGGCCGAAGCGCTGGTGGCGCATTTCGCCCAGGCCTGTAATCCGTGGTTCTGGGGCGTGACCCGCGTCGAATTCGATCCCTCTGCATTGAGCGCCGGGCTGGTACGACTGATCAGTTTGCAGGCGACCTTGCCGGACGGTTTGCCGGTCAATCTGCAGGCCGGTGTGGGGCCGATGCTGGAGCTCGACGTCAGTGAAGCGATCGACGCCACCGACAACGCCACCGTCACCGTGTACCTGGCAATCAGTCCGCTGTGGCGCGCCGGGCAGTTGCTGCCGCTCAAGGGGCGACTGCAATCGGTGGTCGGCGATGCGTTGCCGGACCTTACGAGCGGCGAGTACCCCGAATCGATCACGGTCTGGCGTCCGAACCCGCGCTTATGCACGCAACTGAACAAGGCGGATTCCGTCTGCCTGCCACTGCTGAGAATTCGCAAGGAGGGCGGCGGTTTTCTCCCGTTGCCCTACACACCGCCAACGCCATGCCTGTTGCCCGACTCGGTGCTGGGGCGTCGAGTGGGGGGGCTGTGCGCCAGGGCGCGTGAGAAATGCATGTTCCTCGCCGGTCGTTTGCGCCAGGCGCAGCAGGCCGGCAATCAGGACGACGCGCTGGAAATTCGTCGCCAGTTGACGGCGCTCTGGGCGCGGCTGCCGGAAGTCGAAGGCCTGCTGAACAGTCGCTTGGCGACGCCCCAAGCGCTGTATGGCTTGCTGCTAGGGCTCGCCGGCGCGTGGTCGGCGCTCGATCCATTGGCTGGCGTTCCGGCGTTCGCGCCGCTGGACTTTCTTGAGCTGCAACGCGGCTATGAAGCGGTGCTCGACTGGCTTGAAAAGACCCTCGAACTGATCCGCGCCGGTTATCGCAGCCTGGCGTTCGAACGCAACGAACAGACCTTCTCGATTCAATTGCCCGACGATCAGCCAAGCCAACGGCTGGTCATCGGTTTGCGCATGCCCAACGGTGCCAGCGAGCAGGCCGCCAGCGAATGGTTGCGCGGGGCGATCATTGCGTCGCAGCCGCACATCGCGCTGCTCAGTCGCCAGCGCATGAGCGGTTTGTCCCATCAGGCCATGAGTCGCAATGAACAAGTGGCCTACAGCGTTGGCGACGATACGCGGTTGTTTGTGGTGACGGCCGAAGGCCAATGGTTCGACGGGCAGTTGCCGTTGCTGATTGCCGCACCGGCTTCCAGGCTGGCCAGCAGTCCATGGCAAGTGGTGTTGTTTGTGGCCCAGGCGAGTGAGAGTGCTTGATCAAGGAAGGAACGTCATATGTCTGAGGGCAATGTCGGGTCGGGTACACGAGGCCTCCACGAAGCGCCGCTGAGCAGTGCTTTTCGCCAGGCCTGGCAGCAATGGTCCCAGGACTGGAACCAGTTGCCCAAGGACAGCGAGGACGAGGCACTGGTGGAAGCGGTGGTCGAACTGTCCACGCAAATCTCCCAACGACTGTGGCGAACCGCATTCGCCAAAGTCGGCGACGCCGCCACCGAGCAAGTCAAGGCGCTGGTCTATGCCTTCGTCGCGCTGGTCGATGAAACCTTGCTGTTTACGCCGTGGCCCGGGCAATCGGCCTGGCAGGAAAAACCCTTGGAGTCGCGGTTGTACGCCAGTCGTCAGGCCGGTGAGCGGATACCGCTGGCGATCAAGGAATTGCTGGACGAGCAGATTCCCACCACGCGCGATCTGGCCAACGTCTATTTGCAGTGTCTGGTGCTGGGATTTCAGGGGCGTCTGCGCGGCGAACCGAATCAGACTCAGCATGAAAAATGGCGCCTGGCGCTGTTCACTTTTGCCTGGCAGCACGAGGCGGATTATGCCGACGTCAGTGCCCGGCTCGAACAGCCTTCGGCCGTACCGCCGCTGCAATTGCCAATGCGCCTTTCGTTGCCCGACGGTTTTCGCCTGGGCCTGGGGATTCTCGCCATGGTTCTGCTGCTGACCGGATTGGGGCAGTTGTTTTGGCGTGACATTCGTCTGGAGCTCGAACCGGTGTTGCAGATGACCGATTCCGTGGCCGCCTCGGAGCAAGACTCATGAGCACGCTGGGGATTATCGGCCTCATCATCGCCGTGCTGTTGCTGCTGGCGATTGTCGGGGTGGCGGTCTGGTGGTTGCGCACGCAAAGCGGTGCGGCGATTCGCAGTTTTTACCTGGCGGTGCGGCACATGGAGCAAGAGCAGGGCGCCCAGGACCGCTACCAGATTCCATGGCTGCTGATGCTCGGCAACGAAACCCAGGGCACTCAGTTATGTACTCAGTGGCGCTTGCAGCCCACCGACAAACCAGCCTGGTTCGGTCGCTGGTGGTCGGACCCTGAAGGTGCAGTGTTGGTGGTGCCACAGGCGCTGTTTTTGCCGGATGAAGGCATGCACTTGCAACGCGGCGGCTGGTGGCGCTTGCTGGGATTGATCCTGCGCTTGCGCAGTCAACGTCCACTGGACGGAGTGATCTGGACGGTGCCGGTCAGTCGACTGGGCAACGTCGAGCAAGCCGCGACTCTCGGGTTGGCGGCGCGTCGACGCTTCATCGATCTGTTGCAACGGTTCGGGCTGAGCCTGCCGGTGTACGTGGTGATTACCGGCATGGAAGAGTTGCCGGGGTTTCAGGAGTTGATCACCGCGCTGCCGGTCGAGGCCCGCGAACGCACGCTGGGCTGGTCATCGCCCCATGGGGCCGATGCGGTCTGGCAAGCGCAATGGAGCGATCAGGCACTGGATCAGGTGACTCGGGCCTTGGCGGAATCGATCATCGAAATCGGCGCCTTGTCCGGGCAGTTGAGCACTGAGCTGTATGGCTTGCCGGAACGCTTCGAAGCTATGCGACGCCATCTGCAATCTTTGCTGGAACCGGTTTTCCAAGGCAATGCTCAAGGTGAGGCGCCGCGTTTTCGCGGTATTTATTTCACTGCCAATCAGCCCTCGGAAGACAGCGCCGACGGATTTTCGGCCTACGACACCGGGTTGCAGCAGAGCGCCTTTGCCCGGCAATTGTGGCAGCGGCGCGTGGTTGCCGAGCGCGGTCTGGCCCAGGTGGTGCCGCGTCTGTTACGCCTGCGTCAGCGCTGGCAGCGCGTGACCGGCGGGGTGGCGCTGGTGGTCGCGGTGGTTTGGGGCGTGGGCATGCTGTGGGTCTGGCAGGATTCGGTCAAGGAGGCCCATGAGCTCTCGCGCCTGCTGCAAGGGGCGCAGAAAAACTACGCGGCGGTCACCGATGAATCTCATCGGCTGGAGTCGACCCGGCGCAATGTCCAGAGCTTCTGGCGGGTGCTGGAAAAGGCGCCGGGCTGGAGCTTCACCTCAGTGGTATTTCCGACCTCTTGGTTCTCTTCGCTGGATGCGCAGTTGGCGAGCGAGTTGCGCCTGACCGCCCAGAGCCATTTGATGCTGCCGTTGCGCGACCTGTTGAGCGCGGAGCTGGCGCAACTCAAGACCATCCGCAACACCGAACGACGGGGCAACGTCGAAAGCGAAGATCCGGCCCAATGGCAAAACTACGTCAAGGCCAAGGATCTGGTGGAGCGTGCGGTGAATCTGGAACAGCAGAACCAGTGGTTCAGTCAGGCGCTGAACAACCCCAAGGCGCCCCTCGAAGACCTGGTGTTGTTGAGCAACAACGCATTGTCGCTGAACCTCAACGTCGGCACTTTGCACCGTGCCGGTTTTTACAACCGTGCGTTGTTCGATGCCGATGGCAGCGACTTGCGACCGCTGGACCTGACCGTCGAGCGCCCGGTGATCGAGGAAAATTTCCTCGGGCTCATGGAGCGTTGGCTGGACCAGTATTTCCTGGCCGACAATTTCGTGCGCCAGGCCGGTTATCTCAAGCTGCATCTGGAACGGCTGGAAGCCGGCAGTGGCAACTCCCTCACCGAGCTCGAAGATTTGCGCGCACTGGTCGATGACTTGCAAACGGTGATCGGCTTGACCAATTCGGCGTGGGGCCGCGGCAAGGGTCAGGACCTGGTGCCTGGCTATCGCGAGTTGCTGGACAACGTGCGCAAAAGCGCCTTGCTCGGACCGCAACTGGAACAACAGTTGGAAATGCAGGCGGCCAAGCTGCAACAGAGTTTTCGCGATCAATGGATCGTCCAGGCCGGCTCCCGGGACAATTTATTGATTCAGCAAGGCAGCGGGCAACTGGTCTTGCAGGAACACGTGGTGCAGCTCAACAACGCGGTGCAGGCGCTGTTCAAGCGTGACTTTGTGGCCATCGCTTTACAGGCGGATCGCTCTGAAGCCCCGGATGGGCAAGGGCAGGGCGTGGATGGCGACGACCTCGACAGTGCGCTGAACTATTTCGCCAGCTACAAGAGTTACGCCGCCGAAGAGTTGCCACGCATTCCCCCGGCGTATCGCGGCGCCTTGCTGCAAGCGGCCGAAGGCGCAGTGGTCAAGGCCATGTTGTCGAGCCTGCGCGAGCACAATGCGCAGGCCAACAGGGGCGTCTTCAATGTGCAGGCCTCCCAGGCGATTGCCTTGCAGAAAGCCTTTATCGAGGTGCGTCGCAGCGATCTGGCCACGCGTTTGCAAACCGCCTTGAACCGCCGCGCCCTGGCCGAAATCGTCAGCGGCCTCGATGAAATCGTCGCCCAGCCGCTGTTCAGCGGGCGCACCGAAATCAGCCAGTGGGACGGCTCGAAAAACCTCGGCCTGCAACTGTATGGCGCCAACGACGTGCAGGATTTGAAACTGAGCCTCAAGCAGCAATTCAACACCATGCTCGGCATCACCGAGCGCCGCACCTCGGCGCTGGAGTGGCTGAAAGTCCAGCAACAGAACCTCTCGGCGCTGGATTATGAACGCGTGACGCAGTTCAGTGCGCTTAACGACGAACTGCTCAAGTACAAGGAGCAGAACCCCGCCAGTTCGCCGGCGCAGATCGAGCAATTGGTGAGCCGCGACTTCATCGAAATGGACGCCACGTCCTGCGGCCAGATCCTGCAAACCGCCAACCTGTCTGGCGGGCGCGGAACACTGGCGTTGCGGGCGGTGGATCTGCAACAAACCGCCATGCAGCGCTGCCAGTTCCTGCAACAGCAACAGGCTGCGGCGGCGTGGAACGACCTGGCGAACTATTTCAATCAGTACCTGGCGGAGCGCTTTCCGTTTGCCAATGGCCTTCAGGCCGCCGACGCCGATCCGGCCAGGGTTCAGCATTTGCTGGAGCTGATCGACAAGCGTTTGCCGGTGGCGCAGGCCGGATTGTTGCTGAGCCAGACCCCGGAGCGCCTGGCCGCCGAGGACTTTCTCAATCGTCTGAAGCAAGCCAGCACGTGGCTGGGGCCGATGTTTGTACGCGACAAAAGCGGTGTGTTGGGGCTGGAGATGGACGTGCGCTGGCGCACCGATCGAGAGGAAGAACGCGGTGCCGATCAGGTGATTGCCTGGGGCTTGAATGCCGGCAATCAACAGCTCAGCTATCCCGGCGAGGCTCAGCAGAACCTGCGCTGGATGGTCGGCCAACCGATCCGGCTGACCTTGCGTTGGGCCCGAAATGGCTACCAGCGCCCGGCCAACGATCCGTTGCAGCCGAGTCTGGTGGTGCGGGATCTGGAAGCGGGTTGGGAGTACAGCGGGCCGTGGTCGTTATTACGCTTGATGCGTTCGCACGTATCGGTGCAACGCCAGCCGAACATGGACTACACGGACTTTCCGTTGACCTTGCGCCTGCCCGTGACGACGCTGTCCAACACCACCACCACCGAGCAAACCCTGATGTTTGTGCGCCTGTCGTTGATGACCCAGGGCTCGAAATTGCCGCTGTCCATTCAGCCCTTGCCAACCCGGGCCCCACGCTCTCCGTTCATGGTGACGCGATCGACCGCAGGCATTGCAGCCCATGACATCGAATCCCAAAAGGAGGGCCTGTGAATCAACCTTCAACGCCGTTGCCGGAACTGATCAGCCAACTGCTCGAACCGATCAGCGAGCAGGCTCCCTGTGGTCAGGATCTGCGTTATGAGCCCGAGTTCGACCGGTTGCGCGAACTGCGCCGCGAGGACGACACCAGTTTGCCCACGGGAGTGTGGCAGTCGTCGATCAAACGCGCCCAATGGCCAGAACTGGAAAAACTGACCACCAGCCTGCTGCTTGAACGCAGCAAGGATTTGATGCTCAGCGCCTGGCTGGGTGAGGCCTGGCTGCATCAGGACGGGCTCGAAGGTTTGCCGGGCAGCCTGGCGCTGGTGGCCGGGTTATGCGAGCGCTATCCCGAGCACTTGCACCCCCAGGCGGAGGACGGCGATCAGTCATGGCGGGTGATACCGCTCGAATGGCTGGCTCGACGCTACGCTGAAGTGTTGCTGACCCGAGTGCCGCTGTTCGAGCCGCGCAACAATGAATTCGATAGTTTCTGTCTGGATGCCTGGCGTCGGTTGCAGCTGCAACAGGTACAGGCCAGCGACAGTAAAACGGCCAAGACCTCGGCGGAGAACGCGCGCAACGAACAGAAAAAACTCACCGAACAGATTCGCGCCACCCCGTTGTCATTCTGGTTGCGCAGCCAAGGCACACTGCTGCTCAGCCAGCAGCACCTGCAACGCCTGGAGGTGTGGAGCGACACTTATCTCGGCAATCAGGCCCCAGGCTTCAAAGCGCTGCAGGATGTGATCGAAGCGTTGTTGACGCTGGTTCAGGAGTTCATCGCCATGCACCCACGAAAACCGACCCCGGCGCCTGTCGAAATTCCAGCGGTGGCGGCATCGAGCCCGGCCGACGTGCCGCCCGCCATTGCGGCGCCTCAGGTGTTCAGCGAGCCGGCGAATCGTGAAGAGGCGTACCGGCAGTTGCTGTTGATCGCCGAGTACCTGGCGCGCACCGAACCCCACAGCCCGGTGCCCTATTTGATCAAACGGGGCGTGGAGTGGGGCAACAAGCCCCTGAGCGAGCTGCTTGGCGAACTGATCAGCGCCGATGCCGAATCCCGGCGACTCTGGACGCTGTTGGGCGTCCTTTAATGAGTGTTGCGGGCGGCTGCCGACGGCGGCGGTAAAGCAATGGGAGTGAGGACCGGTTGACCGGAAAAAAACGCCGTCAGGTTTTTGCCGACCAGTTCCACGGTGCCTTGGGTGGCCTCCGGCGACAACCCGGCAACATGCGGGGTCAGAACCACGTTGGCCAGCCCCTTGAGGGCGTCCGGCACCTGGGGTTCGTTATCGAAGACATCCAGCGCGGCGCCGGCGATCCGTCGTTGTTCCAGCGCGCTGATCAGGTCAGCCGTGACGATCACGCTGGCCCGCGCGATGTTGACGATAAATCCGTTGGGCCCTAAAGCGTCGAGTACCTGCCTGTTGATCAAGTGCTGAGTACCGAGCCCGCCGGGCGCGGCAACGATCAGAAAATCCGAATGGCGTGCCAGTTCGGTCGGCGTTGAGCAAAAGCTGTAGGGCACGTCGCTGCGATGCTGGCGGTTGTGGTAACTCACCCTCATATCGAAGCCGTTGGCGGCACGTTTGGCGATAGCGATGCCGACAGCCCCAAGGCCGAGGATGCCCAGGCGTTTGCCGGCCAGGGAAGGGCGCATGATTTTTGGCCACTCGCCCCGACGCACGGCAGCATCGGCCCGAGGAATATCGCGCACCAGTGCCAGCAGCAACGCCATAGCGTGGTCGGCGACGGAAGAGGCATTGACGCCGGCCCCATTGGTGACGGTGATGCCACGGTCGGCGGCGGCTTGCAGGTCGACGTGTTCGTAACCGGCGCCGATCACGCAGATGATTTTGAGATTGGGCAGGGCGGCAATTTCATCGGCACGCAGGCCCAATGGACCGCGCGTCAGCACCGCATCGATCTGGCTGCCTTGTCGGGCAATGGCGGCGGCGCGCTCGGCCGGGGTCGGGGCCAGGATCAGATGAAACCCCTGATGTTCGAGAATCGGCAGGTATTCATTGATGGTTTCAACCAGTACCAGAACAGTTGCGGTCATGCTGGGCTCCTGTGGGCAGCGGAATGTCGGGGCTCGAACGTCGCTTCAGATTGCTGACTCCAGAGCGGTTTGGCAATGGCCAGGGTTTTTGGCTCCCGGTTCGGAGTTGGCGAAGCCTGCGATCCTTCTAATGACAACACTAGATCATTTGCCCGCGATTCGTAGGAGCGAGGCTTGCCCGCGAAGGCCATCACGCAGACAAACCGCTGAACCGCGTTATCGTTCTTCGCGGGCAAGCCTCGCTCCTACGGGAGAACGCGTGTTTCGCCACCTGCATCTGATCCGTATAACCATTCCTCAGCTAAGTCTTTGCTTCTGCTCATTAATCCCGGACAATCGCGCCCCTGTTTCGGCCAGGGCGCTGCCTGTCGGTTTTTTCCGACTCGTCCTGACCGGGTGGCAAGTGACCGGAAAGCGGAGATCCGACCGGATGAATGATCAGGCCAATAGCGTCGACGAACGCTATGTAGCGGCGACACCAGCGACTCTCGAAAGCTGGAATCGCCATGACACCACCTGGATGCTGGGCCTGTTTGGCACGGCAATCGGGGCCGGTACCCTGTTTTTGCCGATCAACGCGGGGCTGGGCGGCTTCTGGCCGCTGCTGATCCTGGCAGTGCTGGCGTTCCCCATGACGTTTTACGCACACCGTGGCCTGACCCGCTTTGTGTTGTCCGGCCGCGAAGGCGCCGACATCACCGAAGTGGTGGAAGAACACTTCGGCATCAAGGCCGGCGCGTTGATCACATTGCTGTACTTCTTCGCGATCTTCCCGATCCTGCTGATCTATAGCGTGGCCCTGACCAACACCGTGGGCAGTTTCCTCGAACATCAACTGCACATCATGCCGCCGCCGCGCGCCGTGCTGTCGTTCGTGCTGATTCTTGGCCTGTTGGCAGTGGTGCGTTGCGGTGAGCAGGTGATCGTCAAGGCCATGAGCCTGATGGTGTATCCGTTCATCGTTGCGCTGCTGTTTTTGGCGGTGTTCCTGGTTCCGCACTGGAATGGCGGCATCCTCAGCACCGCGACCACGGTGCCTGAGTCGTCGGCGCTGCTGCACACCTTGTGGCTGGCGATTCCGGTGATGGTGTTCTCGTTCAACCATTCGCCAATCATCTCGGCGTTCGCGGTGGACCAGAAGCGTCGCTACGGTGATCACGCCGAAGAGCGCAGCTCGCAGATCCTGTCCCGCGCCCACCTCTTGATGGTGGTGATGGTGCTGTTCTTCGTCTTCAGCTGTGTGCTGACCCTGTCGCCGGCGCAACTGGCGGAAGCCAAGGCGCAGAACCTGTCGATCCTGTCGTACCTGGCCAACCACTTCAGCAACCCGACCATCGCCTTCGCGGCGCCGTTGATTGCCTTCGTGGCCATTTCCAAGTCGTTCCTGGGCCACTACATCGGCGCCAGCGAAGGCTTGAAGGGCCTGATCGTCAAGAGCGGCAAACGCCCGGCACCGAAGACGCTGGACCGCATGACCGCGGCGTTCATGCTGGTGGTCTGCTGGATCGTTGCGACTCTGAACCCGAGCATTCTCGGCATGATCGAAACCCTCGGTGGCCCGATCATCGCGGCGATCCTGTTCCTGATGCCGATGTACGCAATCCGCAAGGTTCCGGCGATGGCGCGCTTTCGTGGTCAAGCCTCTAACGTCTTCGTGACGGCGGTGGGCCTGGTGGCGATTTCGGCGTTGATCTACTCCCTGACTGCCTGAGTGCCGATCTTCCGGGCACGCTGAATACCCTGTGGGAGCGGGCTTGCTCGCGATGATCGTTCCCACGCTCTGCGTGGGAATGCCTCAAGGGACGCTCCGCGTTCCAGCTCTCGAAGGGGACGCGGAGCGTCCCGGGCTGCATTCCCACGCGGAGCGTGGGAACGATCAGGCAAGGAGCTGG
This sequence comes from Pseudomonas sp. GM102, assembly GCF_000282555.1. Lineage (NCBI taxonomy): Bacteria > Pseudomonadati > Pseudomonadota > Gammaproteobacteria > Pseudomonadales > Pseudomonadaceae > Pseudomonas > Pseudomonas sp. GM102. The sequence goes on from NZ_AKJB01000120.1 coordinate 23,651, forward strand.
CATAAAAAAACGCCGCTCATCTCACGATGGGCGGCGTTTTTTATTGCGTTGTAACGTTAGGCTTGAACGACCGGGATGTTGGCGTTCGCAGCAGCTTCACGGAACTCGGCGATCTGGTCGAAGGACAGGTAGCGGTAAACATCGGCCGCCATGCTGTCGATCTTGCCAGCGTATTCCATGTACTCCTCGACGGTCGGCAGGCGACCCAGGATCGACGCAACGGACGCCAGCTCGGCCGAAGCCAGGTAGACGTTCGCGCCGTCACCCAGACGGTTCGGGAAGTTACGGGTCGACGTCGACACCACGGTGGAGTTCGGCTCTACACGTGCCTGGTTACCCATGCACAGCGAGCAGCCTGGCATTTCCATGCGTGCGCCGGCCTTGCCGTAGATGCCGTAGTAGCCTTCTTCGGTCAGCTGGTGAGCGTCCATTTTGGTCGGCGGCGACAGCCACAGACGGGTTGGCAGCTGACCCTTGACCTGTTCCAGCAACTTGCCAGCAGCGCGGAAGTGACCGATGTTGGTCATGCACGAACCGATGAACACTTCGTCGATCTTCTCGCCAGCAACGCTGGACAGCAGACGGGCGTCGTCCGGATCGTTTGGCGCGCAGAGCACAGGCTCTTTGATGTCGGCCAGGTCGATTTCGATGACTTCAGCGTATTCGGCGTCAGCATCGGCAACCATTAACTCAGGGTTGGCGATCCAGGCTTCCATCGCTTGAGCACGACGTTCCAGGGTACGCACATCACCGTAGCCTTCACCGATCATCCAGCGCAGCAGGGTGATGTTCGATTGCAGGTACTCGGTGATCGACTCTTTCGACAGCTTGATGGTGCAACCGGCAGCCGAACGTTCGGCCGAGGCGTCGGACAGCTCGAAAGCCTGTTCGATGCTCAGGTTGTCCAGGCCTTCGATTTCCAGGATGCGGCCGGAGAAGGCGTTCTTCTTGCCTTTCTTCTCGACGGTCAGCAGGCCAGCCTGAATCGCGAAGTAAGGAATGGCGTGAACCAGGTCACGCAGGGTGACGCCCGGTTGCATTTCGCCTTTGAAGCGCACCAGGATCGATTCCGGCATGTCCAGCGGCATTACGCCAGTGGCAGCGGCGAAGGCGACCAGACCGGAACCGGCCGGGAACGAAATGCCCATCGGGAAACGGGTGTGCGAGTCACCACCGGTGCCGACGGTGTCCGGCAGCAGCATGCGGTTCAGCCAGCTGTGGATGATGCCGTCGCCCGGACGCAGGGAAACGCCGCCGCGGGTCATGATGAAGTCAGGCAGGGTGTGGTGGGTGGTCACGTCGATCGGCTTTGGATAAGCCGCGGTGTGGCAGAACGACTGCATCACCAGATCAGCGGAGAAGCCCAGGCACGCCAGGTCTTTCAGTTCGTCACGGGTCATTGGACCGGTGGTGTCCTGGGAACCCACGGTGGTCATCTTCGGTTCGCAGTAGGTGCCTGGACGCACACCGGCTACGCCGCACGCCTTGCCGACCATTTTCTGCGCCAGGGTGAAACCCTTGGTGCTTTCGATCGGGGCATCCGGTTTCTTGAACAGGTCGAACGCTGGCAGACCCAGTTCGGCGCGAGCCTTGTCGGTCAGGCCACGGCCGATGATCAGCGGAATACGACCGCCGGCACGGACTTCGTCCAACAGCACTGGGGTCTTCATTTCGAAGGTGGTGATGACTTCGTCGGTACCGTGCTTGCAGACTTTGCCAGCGTGCGGGTACAGGTCGATCACGTCGCCCATGTTGATGTTGGTTACATCGAATTCGATTGGCAGTGCGCCGGCATCTTCCATGGTGTTGTAGAAGATCGGAGCGATCTTGCTGCCGAAGCAGAAGCCGCCAGCACGCTTGTTCGGCACGAAAGGAACGTCGTCGCCGAAGAACCACAGCACCGAGTTGGTGGCCGATTTACGCGACGAACCGGTACCGACCACGTCACCGACGTAGGCGATCGGGAAGCCGCTGTTGCGCATTTCTTCGATCTGCTTCATCGGACCGATGGAGCCTTGCACGTCCGGCACGATGCCGTCGCGAGCCATTTTCAGCATGGCCAGGGCGTGCAGCGGGATGTCCGGGCGGGACCAGGCATCAGGAGCAGGGGACAGGTCGTCGGTGTTGGTTTCGCCAGTCACCTTGAACACGCGCAGGCTGATCTTGTCGGCCAGCACAGGGCGATTCTTGAACCACTCGCCGTCGGCCCAGGATTGCAGAACGCCTTTGGCGTGAACGTTGCCGTTCTTGGCGCGTTCAGCAACATCGTGGAACGCATCGAACATCAGCAGGGTGTGCTTGAGTTCTTCGGCAGCTACTGGTGCCAGTTCGGCGTCGTCCAGCAGATTGACCAGTGTCACGATGTTGTAGCCGCCCTGCATGGTGCCGAGCAGTTCAACAGCGCGTTTCTTGTCGATCAGAGGGGATTTGGCTTCGCCTTTGGCGAGGGCAGAGAGGAAACCGGCCTTTACATAGGCCGCTTCGTCCACGCCTGGCGGAACGCGATTGGTGATCAGGTCAACGAGGAAAGCTTCTTCGCCAGCCGGGGGATTCTTCAGCAGCTCGACCAGGCCTGCAGTTTGTTCGGCGTTAAGCGGCTGGGGAACGATACCCAGTGCTGCACGCTCTTCGATATGTTTGCGGTAGGCTTCAAGCACAGTTATTACCCTCATCAGTGGTCCCAAATGGGTGTCCGGGACGCTCATCCCGAAATTGCCGTACTCATGCGCTGCGTGGCGTTGTGGGCCGCTTAGCCAGAATTACCGGCAATTCCTTACAGAAGCTGCTTTCAAAGTTTTACGCCTGCAGAACGGGGAGCTGATGAGGGTTGGCGTCAGGTTTTTCACCGCTGAAAAACCCTTCGCCAACACCGCTCTGAAGGAACGACTGTGCTCGTGACGCTTTGAAAACAGCTTCTAACGGACATTGGCGCCTTAAAAGGCTGGCTGATTCTACGGCAAAAAAAAATTAAAGGTAAGTTAGCCCCAAAATTTTGAGGGGTGATGAATGTTAGACAAAGGGCTAACATGCCGACCTGTTCTGCTTTCCCGTGTTTTGCCTACCTATGCCCAATCAGACCATCAAGACCCCCTGCGTCGGCCTCTGCTCCACTGTTTACGGTGACCTGGTGTGCCGTGGCTGCAAGCGTTTCCACCATGAAGTGATTCACTGGAACGGTTACAACGAGGAAGAAAAACGCGCGGTGTGGCTGCGTCTTGAGCAACTGTTATCGCAAGTGATGGCCAGCAAGGTGGAAATTTTCGATCCCGCGTTGCTGCGTCTGCAGCTGGAGCAGCGCAAGATCCGCTTTGTGCCGCATCAGTCGGAATATTGCTGGGCTTATCAGCTGATCGCCCGGGGGGCGCGGGTCATCAACAATCTGGAAGCCTACGGGATGGTGCTGCTGCCGGAGTTTCGCGACTGGAACCTGCCGGAACTGCGCGATGCCATTGATCGGGAATTTTTCCTGCTCTCGGAAGCGCATTACCAGCGCTACATTGCGCCTGGTTTCCTCAAAGACGCCTTCGGCGCCTAAAAGCATCGCGGGCAAGCCCGCTCCCACAGGTTCTTCATTGACCTTGTGGGAGCGGGCTTGCCCGCGATGGCGATCTACTTGACGCCAAAAATCTCAATGCTGGGTCACAACCTCCTCCAGATGATCCATGACCGTCTCCGGCTTGAGCACCAGCACATCGCTTTCCAGCGCATCCAGCACCACTTCCGCCGTATTACCGATCAACGCCCCCGACAACCCGGTCCGCGCCACGGTGCCGATCACCGTCACAGAGGCTCCCAGCTTGTGGGCCATGTATGGAATCAACACATCCGCCGGACCTTCCGCGATATGCAGGTGGTCGTCATCAATGTCGAACTCGGCCTGAAAGGCTTTGCACTGCTCGCGATAGCGGGCCTCAATGGTTTCGCTGAGCTGAAACGTCGGGTCGGCCGCCGACAGCATCGGCGACGGGTGAGCGCTGATCACGTGCAAATGGGCCTTGGCCAGGCTGGAGATGTCGTAGCCATGATCGATGATGCTGGCGTGCAAGGTGCGATGTTCGCCGTCGAGGTTGCCGACATCGATGGCCGCCAGGATCACGCCGCCGGTCCAGGGTTTCGAGGTTTTGACCAGCAGCACCGGAGTAGGGCAGTAGCGCAGCAGTTTCCAGTCCGCCGGGGTCAGCAGGGCTTTTTTCAGCGGGCTGTCAGCGAAATGCTGCTTGATCACCAGCCCGCAGCCTTCGGCTTGCTGCACATCGACGATGGTTTCGTGCAGGCTGTCGTTCCAGGCTTGTTCGGTGGTGACGCTGTAGCCGTCCGCCACCAGCGCAGTCTTGAGCACGCCGAGCATGCCAGCGTGGTCGTGCTTTTTATCGCAGACCAGCAGGTGCAGATGGGCCTGGGTCACGCCAGCGATCAGTTTGGCCCGTTTGAGCGCCAGGCTTTCCGAATGTTCGGGTTCGATGACCACCAGGATGCTGCGAATGGCTTGCATGATCGGGATCTCCATGAAGATAAAAAACACTGCGTTGGACAACTATAGTTGCTGGCCGGCATTCGGCGACTTGATGCATATCAACGGTTGGCGTCTGGTGGTCTGTCGGCAGGCCGGTATAATCGGCGCCCTTCGTTCTGTACCTTTTATCCGTGAGCCCCATGATCCTTCCCGAAATTCACGAATTCCTTGGCTGCCGCACGCCCGATGGCTGGGTCCAGGCCGCGCTGGCCGATCAGGAAACCCTGCTGATCGACCACAAAAACTGCGAATTCAAGGCGGCCAGCACGGCGTTGAGCCTGATTGCCAAATATCACTCCCACGTCGATCTGATCAACCTGATGTCGCGTCTGGCCCGGGAAGAGCTGGTGCACCACGAACAGGTCATGCGCCTGATGAAGAAGCGCAAGATCGAGCTGCGTCAGCTGTCCGCCGGGCGTTACGCCTCGGGGCTGCGCAAAGTGGTGCGCAGCCACGAACCGGTGAAACTGGTGGATACGCTGGTGGTCGGCGCCTTCATCGAAGCCCGCAGCTGCGAGCGTTTCGAGGCGTTGGTGCCGCATCTGGATGAAGAACTGGGCAAGTTCTATTTCGGTCTGCTGAAAAGTGAGGCGCGGCATTTCCAGGGTTACCTGAAACTGGCCTATCAGTACGGTGACGCCAAGGACATTGCCCAGGTGATCGACAAGGTTCGTGACGCCGAGCAGGCGTTGATCGAGTCGCCGGATGTGGAGTTTCGCTTTCACAGTGGTGTGCCCGCCGCCGCATAACCTTGTAGGAGCGAGGCTTGCCCGCGAAGGCGATCTCAAGGACGCTTTCGCCGGCAAGCCGTGCTCCTGCAATTGTTAAAAACTCTTAAAAGAATGAAACATCGCCAAAAACCGGCCCTCATGGCCGGTTTTTGCTGCCTGCGATAACTGTCCCGTCACCGATTGGCGCCATAATGCCGACCACTTCACTCAAGGGTTGGCAAACGGTCGTTATGGATAACCTGGGTTTTGGCAAAGTACTGCTGGTGGAAGATGACGAAAAGCTTGCCGGGCTGATCGCGCATTTCCTGTCCCAACACGGCTTCGAGGTCCGACAGGTGCATCGCGGTGACCTCGCGTTGGCCGCTTTCCTCGACTTCAAACCGAAAGTCGTCGTGCTCGACCTGATGTTGCCGGGCAAGAGCGGCCTGCACGTGTGCCGCGAAATCCGTAGCGTGTCGGACACGCCCATTGTCATCCTCACCGCCAAGGAGGACGACCTCGATCACATCCTTGGCCTGGAGTCCGGTGCCGACGACTACGTGATCAAACCGATAAAGCCACCGGTGCTGCTGGCGCGTTTGCGCGCCTTGCAACGCCGTCAGATGCCGGACAACACCGTGAGCAGCTCGCTGGAGTTCGGCCATTTGAGCATTGACCGCAGTTGCCGCGAAGTGCGGTTGGCGGGGGAGGGCATCGAGCTCACCACCATGGAATTCGAACTGCTGTGGTTGCTGGCCAGCGCCGCCGGCAAGACGCTGTCCCGCGACGATATCCTCAACCGCATGCGCGGTATTGCTTTCGACGGCCTCAATCGCAGTGTCGACGTCTACATCAGCAAGTTGCGCGGCAAGCTCAAGGACAACCCACGCGAGCCGGTATGCATCAAGACTGTGTGGGGCAAGGGTTACCTGTTCAATCCATTCGCGTGGGAGTTGTAGATGCTGCGGTTATTTCTCGGGCTGTTCCTGGTGATGACGGTCGGGCTGGTACTGGCGCTGCAAACGGTCGAGCGCACGTTCGATGCGTTGCTTGATCATGAGATGCAGGCCTACAACCAGGAAGCGGTGCGCGGTCAGGCTTGGTCGCTGGCCGAACAGTTGCGCGGCCTGGATGGTCCGGCCCGGGAGCGACAACTGGAAACCGTGCGCCCCCACTACGGCTTGGGCCTGACCCTGGTCGAGACCGATCAACTGTCCCTGACCGATCAGGAAAAAGCCGAGCTGGCCCAGGACATGTTGGTGATTCGCGACAAATACACGCAATTCATCTCCCGCATCGACAGCGGCCCGCAGCTGCTCAGCATCAAGCTGCCAGCCGAGCCGAGTCTGATGCCGTTCTATATTGCGGCGGCCTACCTGATGATCGCGGTGATGATTGGTTTCGTGCTGTTTTTCTGGGTGCGACCGCATTGGCGGGATCTGGAGAAACTGCGTCTGGCGGCCGAGCGATTCGGCGATAACGACTTGTCGTCGCGGATCCAGCTGTCCAAGCGTTCGAACATTCGCGACCTGGCCGAACACTTCAATCTGATGGCGGCGCGCATCGAGGGCCTGATCGCCAATCAGCGAGAGCTGACCAACGCGGTGTCCCACGAACTGCGTACGCCGATTGCGCGGTTGTCGTTCGAACTCGATCAACTCAAGCAACAAACCGATCCGACCCAGAATCGTGAGCTGATCGCCGACATGTATGCCGACCTCAGTGAACTGGAAGAAATGGTTTCCGAGCTGCTGACATACGCCAGCCTTGAGCGCGGCGCCACGGTGATTGCCCGGGAGAATATTCAGGCCAGCCACTGGCTCGACAGCGTGGCTGGCAGCGTGGCGCTGGAGGCTGAGGCTGCCGGGGTGCAACTGCTGATTGTCGAATGTCAGGTGGATCAGGTCCGCATCGAACCGCGTTTCATGGCCCGCGCGGTGATCAATTTGCTGCGCAATGCCATTCGCTATGCTGACGAGCGGGTGGAAGTGTCGTTGGTGCGCACCGGCGATCATTATGAAGTGCGGGTCAACGATGACGGGCCGGGCGTGCCGCTGGACGGGCGGGAGAAAATCTTCGAGCCGTTCTCGCGCCTGGACGCCAGCCGCGACCGCCGCACCGGTGGTTTTGGCCTGGGCCTGGCACTGGTGCGACGGGTGTCGCAATCCCATGGCGGGCAAGTGGAAGTGGCGGATTCGCCGTGGGGCGGGGCGTCGTTTCGCATGACCTGGGCGCATGTCGATTAGTTGTGGCGTTCTTGCGGACGCCTTCGCGGGCAAGCCTCGCTCCTACAGAGTTTTGTGAACGACACATCACCGTAGGAGCGAGGCTTGCCCGCGAAGAGGCCATCAGCAACACCAAATATTCAAAAGGTATAAACCACCTGCCCAACCAACGACGCCTGCATCCTTTGACAGCTTTGTCGGGAAACTGTCAAAGACTGTAAAGCGACCTAACGGCTCAAACCCAGGCGCTCATGCCATTGGGCGATGGATTCCTCTGGATAGACGTCGAACTGCTGGTCGCCCGGATGCGCCTCGACTTCCACCCATGGTGCTTTGGAGCCGAGCATCAGATGCGTGTGTTCCGGTGGTACCGGCAACGGCGTGTCGATGGCCGAGGCAAATGGGTGAATCAACTCTGGCCATTCAGGGCTGAACAGCCATAGTCCTGAGCCGCAAAGGGAACAGAAATGCCGCTCGGCGGTGCTGCGGTGAGCGCGTTTGTCACCTTCTTCCTTGAGTCGCGCGTGGTAAATCGAGATGTGCTTGCGGCCACGCACCTTCAGGCTCTCGGCATCGCCCCCCAGGTTGATCGTATAACCGCCACCGCCCTGGGTCTTGCGACAGATCGAGCAATAGCAACGCTGATAAGGGTAGGGATTGGCGCTGGTCAGGCTGAACGACACTGCGCCGCAATGGCAGGAGCCTTCGAGTTGCATGAGGACCTCCGACAGGGTTGGGATGACTCAAGACAGCCTAGACGGTCAGTGTTCCTGGACTTGAATTTATGCTGGATGTGCCGGCGCTATCGCGAGCAGGCTCGCTCCCACAGGATTTGTGTCGATCCTGAATATTTGTGATCGACACAAATCCTGTGGGAGCGTGGCTTGCCCGCGAAGAACGATAACGCGGTCTACCGGTTGGGCACCCGCCACAAGTACCACGCCGCCACTGTCCGATAAGGGCGCCACGCCAACCCGATTTCAATCATCTGCTTACGCGTCGGCTGCATCTCTAACCCCTTCAGCCGCCGATACCCCTCACGCACGCCAAAGTCATCGGCCGGTAAAATGTCCGGCCGCTCCAGGCTGTAGATCAGCAGCATTTCCACCGTCCAGCGACCCACCCCACGCAAGGTAATCAAGCGCTCGATCAACGCTTCATCGTCCATGGCCAGGGCCGTGGCGTAATCCGGCACCACGCCGTCCAGAGCTGCCTGGGCGATGCCCTGAATGGTTGCGATCTTGCTGGCGGAAAACCCGCAACCGCGCATCTGTTCGAAGTCTGTCGCCAGAATCTGCTCAGGCCTTGGGAAGGTGCTTGAAGGAAACAACGCCAGCAGCCGGCCGACAATCGCATCGCCGGCCTTTGCATGCAGTTGCTGATAGGCGATCGCCCGTACTAGCGACTCATAAGGATCGCGGGCCGCATGGGGTTGATGCAGGCAGGGGCCGATGGCGTTGATATGGCGTTGCCAGTCGGTATCGAGGGCCGAGAGAAATTCGCTGGCCAGTTGGTAGGTATCGGGCATGGAGCATCCTGAAGCGCGGGTGACTGCGGGGGAGATTAGCCCTCACCCCGCAGCGCCGCACTCCATTGTTTGCGGTCAAACTTTGCCGGTGGGGGCCAGCAGGGCGTTCACTTGGCCATAAGTGAAGGCCTTGAGTTCGCTGCTATCGAGTTTTCCGGTTTCCAGAAAGCTTTTGGCCACCGACGCCATGGCGCCGTAGAGAAATTCGGCGATGCTCGAGCCAGAGCTCAAACGGCGCACGCCGAGGGTTTGCAGTTCTTCAGGCGAAGGCAGGCCCGCGAAACCCAGCACGTTCACCGGCAGCGTCGTGCCACGGCACAGCGCTTGGATCTCATACGCCGCCGTGACGCCCGCCGCAAACAACCCATCGGCACCGGCGGCCTGATACAACGCGGCCCGTTTGAGTGTTTCTGCGACGCGATCTTCGGCCGGCACCAAGCCCTTGAGGTACACGTCGGTGCGAGCGTTGATAAACAGCTTCACGTCCCGGCGATCGGCGACCTGGCGAGCGATTTCGATCTTGCGGGCCAGCAGGTCGGGCGGTGAAGCACCGTCCTCGATATTGATCCCCACGGCACCGGCGGCGATGACGGCGTCGATCACTTCCGCGACCCGCCCCAGGTCATCGGAATAACCGGCCTCAATGTCCACGGTCAACGGCACCGTGATGACTCGGGCGATGGATTCAACGGTGGAAACGAGACGTTCAAGCGGCAAGGTATTGCCATCCGGGTAACCGTGAACCCAAGCCACCGCCGCGCTGCTGGTGGCGACGGCCTTGCTGCCCAGCTGTTCCACCAATCGCGCCCCGGTGGCATCGGCGACGTTGGTCAGAATCAGCAGGCCGCTCTGATGCAGTTGGTGAAACTGGTTGTCGAGTGTGTCCATCGAATGTCTTTCCTTATGACTTTCTGAAAAGAAATGGCGGAATGATCAGAACGCGAGTTGTTCGGTGATTTGCACCGCGGCGCTTTCCAGCCTGAGCAGAAACGCCTTGCGCGGTTGTCCTCCACCATAGCCGGTCAACGAGCCGTCTGCACCGATCACCCGGTGACAGGGCAGGATAATCGCCAAGCGGTTTTGTCCGTTGGCCAGGCCCACGGCGCGACTGGCACCGGGCTTGTCGAGTTGCGCGGCGATGGCGCCATAAGTAGTGGTCTGGCCGTAGGGGATTTTCATCAGCTCGGCCCACACTTGCCGGGCGAAAGCGCTGCCGGGCAGGTGCAGTGGCACGTTGAATTCGGTCCGTTTGCCGGCGAAGTATTGCGCCAGTTCTGCTTCGATTTGCTGCAAATGCCCGTTGTGTCCGGGTGCCACGGCGTAGCCATGACGGTTCTGCAGTTCTTCGATTTCCTTGGTTAGTGCCGGTCGATCGAGAAACTCCAAAAGCACCAGCCCACGCTGTTCGGCCATGGCGATCATCGGCCCCAGCGGCGTGGTCAGGCGAGTGAACAGCAGTGGCTCGCTGTGGGCGGCGCGGCCGGGCGTGATGTGGAACGACTTTTGAAACGCATCGCGAAAGCCGCTCAGGGATTCGTAGCCGGAGTCGAACGCAGCGTTGTCGATGGACGCGCCCTGTTTGATGCCACCCAAGGCGATGCCCAGGCGCCGGCTGCGCAGCCAAGCGTGAAAGGTCATGCCGAAATGCTGCTTGAACCAGCGGCGCAGTTTCAGCGGCTCGATGCCCTCGGCGAGCAACTGGGCGTCGGTCCAGCGCAGGTCGGGGTCGGCGTCCACGGATTTGAGCAGTCGCTGCACCCAGTCCGGCGCGATGGCCGCGGCGTCCAGCGGCTTGCAACGCAGACAGGCCCGATAGCCCGCCGACATCGCCTCATCGGCATGAGCGAAAAACTCGACATTTTCCGGCTTTGGTTTGCGCGCCGTACAGCCGGGGCGGCAGAAAATGCCAGTGGTTTTGACCGCGGTAAAGAACACCCCCTCGTAGGCGGTGTCGCGTTCGAGCATGGCGCGAACCATCTCGGCGTGGGGCGGAAGCACAGCGTTTTGTAGGTTCATGGGCTGAGCATATGCTGCGTCGCCCGGCACCTCCACCGGAAAATCGACAGTGAATTTTTGTGGCCCTGCGCTACAGTCATCGGGTCACCGGTCATGCTGTAAACGATATTTACAGGAATCATCCTATGCAACCGTTCACGATCAAACACATCGATCACATCGTCCTGCGCGTCAAGGATCTCGAACGAAGTATCATTTTTTACGGCGAGGTATTCGGCGCCGAATTGGTCAAGCGCCGTGACGATCTGGGCATGGTGCATTTGCGTGCGGGCACCTCGATGATCGACCTCGTCGACATCCAGGGCGAACTCGGCCGCAAGGGCGGTGCTGCCGCTGGCCACGAACGGCGCAACGTCGATCACTTCTGCCTGCGCATCGAACCGTTCGACGAGGAAGCGCTGGTCAGTCACTTGCAGTCCTTCGGCCTGACCCCCGAGAAAGCCGCCGTGCGTTTCGGCGCCGAAGGTTACGGGCTGTCGATCTATTGTTTCGATCCGGACGGTAATCAGGTCGAACTGAAAGGGCCGTCCCAAGGGTAAAGTTCAGGCCCGTTTCGCCATCAACAACACCGAAGCCGCTGCCGACAACAACCCCGCGCAGCAACGGTTGAAAATCCGCTTGCCCCGTGGTTCGGCGAACCAGCGGCGCATGTGCAGGCCCATGTAGGCGTAGGCGCTGATGGCGATCCATTCCAGCAGCAGGAACAACGCGCCGAGCACGACGAATTGCGCGGCAATCGGTCGAGTCGGGTCGACGAATTGCGGCAGGAATGCGGTGAACAGCAAAATAGCCTTGGGATTGCCCGCTGCCACCAGAAACTCCTGCCGCGCCAGAGCGACAATGCCAATTGGCGCGCCGGTCACAAGCTGCTCGGCCTCGGGATTGGCGCGCCACAATTGCCAGGCCAGGTACAACAGGTAAGCGGCGCCGACGATCTTGATCGCATAGAACAGCCATTCCGAGGTTTGCAGCACCACCGACAACCCGGCGGCGGCCAGGGCGATCATCCCGGCAAACGCCAGCAAACGACCGACGCCGGCCACACAGGCGCGACGATAGCCGTAACGGGTAGCGTTGCTGACCGACAGCAGATTGTTCGGGCCGGGGGCCATGTTCAGGGCGAAGCAGGCCGGGAGAAACAGGGTGAGGGTGGCGAGGTCCATGACGACGGCTCCAGTAACGAGAGCGGTATTTTTATCATGAGTGACGAGTGGGCCGGCCCATACAGCGGTGAGCGCAAATCGCCGTACACTTGTGCCGGCTTGGTTAGCGCTAATGTCAGTCGGTTAAGGGTAAATCGGACATGTAGGAGCCAGGCTTGCCGGCGAGGCGTCCTTAAGAGCGCCTTCGCCGGCAAG
>NZ_AKJB01000121.1:0-9066 GCF_000282555.1 Pseudomonas sp. GM102
GCGCATCACGCAGTGCCACGCCGGTCAGGCGCACGCCGACGGTGTCCCTTGGCGCCAGGTTCGGGTAACTGACCTGCACGTTGGCCTCGGTGCCTAGGGTATCGGCGTTCAACTCGCCGGCTGGCGCTTCGACCACCTTGAATACCGGCGGCTGCGCAGCGGAAATACTCTGGAGATCGTCCTGTTGCGGTGATGACAGGGCTGTCATTGCTCGGATGGAGGGTGCGGGTGGGATGTCTGTGAAGGTGGGTTGCACCGAGCATCCAGCAACACCCAAGACCAGCAAAATCGAAATCCTCTTCCACATGACCGCTTTCCTCTCGAACGGAGCAAAGCCCTGAAAACTCTGATTCCAGGGACCGTGTTCCGCGAGGGTAGGCTTGGAGGGTAAAAACCGTCTACTGTCAGAACTGACAGGTGGCAATCCATACAGCATGCTTTCAGGTTTTACTCGCTCGCAAAAAAGATCGCAGCCTTCGGCAGCTCCTACAGGTGTACACAAAGCCCTGTAGGAGCTGCCGAAGGCTGCGATCTTTTGATCTTGAAGTTTACAAGCCTACAACATCCTCAGCCTGTAAACCCTTCTCCCCCGTCACCACCCCATACTCGACCTGCTGGCCTTCAGTCAGCGACCGATGCCCTTCGCCGCGAATCGCGCGGTAGTGCACGAATACGTCCACCCCGTCCTCGCGCTGAATGAAGCCGTAGCCTTTGGCGTCGTTGAACCACTTCACGCTGCCGGTTTCACGTGTTGCCATCTGTTCATACTCCTTTTTTATTATTGAACGGGCTTTTCGCAGGAAAGCCTTTGAGGAACGTCAGCCTGCCCCCGACGTCCATAAAAGGGCCCCGGCGACAGACCGCCGAGTATATGACAGACGCCAAAACTCTCAACTCAAGTTTACTTCGCTGCTTTTTTGCCGATTTTCGACGAGCCCTGAACATTTTTCACACGAAGAGCATACGTTCAGATTCCTTGATCCTCCGGAAAATAACTGAAGATATTTCCTGTCGTCACGTTTGGCGTGATTCGAACCACCGGGATGCGTCGGCCCGTGGTTTTCAGAAAGTCACGCTGAATGTTCTTCGCCCCTTCCACGCCCACCGCACGGCTTGCGCTGCTGAAGTAAAAGAACGCCTTGATCGGGAGGTTGGATGTGTTTTGTGGCCATGTCTTGATCACGATCTCGTTCTGACGCCAGGCCTGATTTTCTGCATCTGGGTTTTCTCTGGCAGCAAGGCTCAGGGCAAACCCAGCCTGATCGGCACCAAAACCACACTGATGACGATATCGGTCCGGGGCGTTTTTATACTGTTGGAAATGCGCACGCCAAGCAGCCAGTGTCTTGAGGTTTTGCGCGGCACAGGGTCCGCTGTTTTGCGGAAAATCGGAGCTGCCGCCACAGCCGCTGGCGTTTCGGCGAAGTGACTCACCATCGTAGGGAAAGGCACACAGCACCTGCAGCGGATAACCACCGTTGGCAGTAAAGGACTGACCGGGTTCCAGAATCAAGCCCTGAGTACGACTGCCCTGCAAGTTGTTCATACCGATGCCGATTTTCATATAGCTGAACGAAACGCCCCCCAGACTGACCGCCGAGGGGCTTGGATTCCAAGCATGAAATGCCGTGGAATCGTCTACTGTACGAATCAGTACGCCACTGCAATCAAATGCTGCTTTATTGCCTGGGCAGGTAGTGGTGGTCGCTGAATACAGTTGATTAAGTTCATAGGCTGTCTGTTGCCCGGCACTCTTCCCATCCGTCACAGTAAAGGGAATATTTCTCCCCCAGCCCGACGTTTTGCCGTCAAGAGTTTGCTGACTGACAATCGAATAGAGTCCGTTGGGAAGGTTTATTGCGCTGCGAACCTCCCAGCGACCATTGGTATTCACCGTCGTACTCGCCAGCACCGGACTGGCGGTGTTGCTTCTCACTACACGAACCGTTGCTCCCCGAATTCCGGTACCGGCAAGCAATGGCCGAGGCTCGCTCAAACTATTCGGCGCCGGAATCGAAATCTCTGGAGGATCGAGTGTGTCGACCACATTAACGGGGATATCCCTCCCCCAGCCCGACGCTTTCCCTTTCACGGTCTGTTGACTGACGATCGAATAAGGTCCGAGGGGCAGTTCCACTACGCTGCGAACCTCCCAGCGACCTTTGCTGTCTACCACCGTAGTGGCTAAAACCGGACTGGCAGTCTGGCTCCTCACCACCCGCACGGTCGCCCCCGGTATGCCGCTACCGGACAACCACGGAAAGCGATAGACCTTACTGTTTTGCACCGGGCTGTCTATCACTGATGGGGGCGGTATGTCTGTCACATTAATCGGCACGTTCAACCCCCAGGCTGAAGTATTACCGTTGAGCGTCTGTTGACTGACGATCGAATAAGGCCCAAGGGGCAGCTCGACAACGCTACGAAATGCCCAACGACCATTGGCACCTACCGTCGCACTCCCCAGCACTGGATTGGCGGTATCGCTTCTGACCACACGTACTGTCGCTCCCGGAACCCCGATGCCCGATAGCCACACAAGTCGAAAGCTCGAACTGTTTTTCGCCGGGGTCTCGATCACCGGGACTGTGAGCGCCAACGCGTACACGGTATGGGGAGCACTGGCAAAGCCAGCCAGAGCAATTGACAACAAAAGTATCCATATACATTTCACACCCATTCTCCTTCACAGGACTGCGACTCGCTGCATTCAAGCTCGGCGTTGAAGGCGAATGTAGGGCGCTGAAATCGCTGGCGTCTACTGACACAATTGATAGGTATAAATAACCACAGCCCTTTGAATCCCGACTGGCCACGCAAAATGATGTGAGCCATTTAGCCGCTTTTTTGCCGATTTTCGGCGAATACGGCACACTATCTGCCGCCCGAGCAAACGCTCGGTTTTTTCCACTCACGCAGAAGCCGTATGACCCGCTCCCCGTTCCGCCGTCTTGTGTTTGGCACCCTGCGCCGACTGCTGTACCTCTGGGTTCGCTCGGAGACGATCAATCAGTCGTCGTTCACCCTTGACCTCGACCGCAGCCGGCCGGTGTTCTACGTCCTGCAAAATCCTTCACTGACCGACCTCGCCGTGGTCGATACCGAATGCAGCAAGGCCGGCCTGCCCCGCCCGGTGTTACCGGTATCGGTGGGTGCGCTGGTGGAGCCCGCAGCGTTCTTTTACCTGACGCCGGAGCCCGACTGGCTCGGCCGTCAGGACAAACGCGGTGCGCCACCCACCCTGACCCGTCTGGTCAGCGCCCTGAGCCAGAACGCCGCCGAAGACGCGCAGATCATTCCGGTCAGCGTGTTCTGGGGCCAGTCGCCGGACAGCGAATCGAGCCCGTGGAAACTGCTGTTCGCCGACAGCTGGGCCGTCACCGGGCGTTTGCGTCGACTGCTGAGCATCATGATTCTGGGGCGCAAGACCCGGGTGCAGTTCTCGGCGCCGATTCATCTGCGTGAACTGATCGATCACAACAAAGGCCACGAGCGCACTGTGCGCATGGCCCAGCGGATCCTGCGGGTACACTTTCGCAACCTGAAAGCCGCCGTCATCGGCCCGGACATTTCCCACCGCCGCAACCTGGTCAAAGGCCTGCTCAATCAGCCCTCGGTCAAACAGGCGATCCTCGACGAAGCCGAGCGCGAGAACATCTCCCCGGAAAAAGCCAAGGCCCAGGCCTTGCGCTACGGCAACGAGATCGCCTCGGACTACACCTACACCGCGATCCGCTTTCTGGAAGTGGTGCTGAGCTGGTTCTGGAACAAGATCTACGACGGGATCAAGGTCAACCACATCGAAGGTGTGCAGAAAGTCGCCCAAGGTCACGAAGTGATCTACGTGCCGTGCCATCGCAGCCACATCGACTACCTGCTGCTCTCCTATTTGCTGTTCCGCAACGGCCTGACCCCGCCGCACATTGCCGCCGGGATCAACCTCAACATGCCGGTGATCGGTAGCCTGCTACGCCGTGGCGGGGCGTTCTTCATGCGCCGCACCTTCAAGGGCAATCCGCTCTACACCTCGGTATTCAACGAATACCTGCACACCCTGTTCACCAAAGGCTTCCC
This sequence comes from Pseudomonas sp. GM102, assembly GCF_000282555.1. Classification (NCBI taxonomy): domain Bacteria; kingdom Pseudomonadati; phylum Pseudomonadota; class Gammaproteobacteria; order Pseudomonadales; family Pseudomonadaceae; genus Pseudomonas; species Pseudomonas sp. GM102. The sequence goes on from NZ_AKJB01000121.1 coordinate 4,075, forward strand.
GGTCGAGTACTTCGTCGAGGGCGGCCGTTCGCGTACCGGGCGCATGCTGCAACCGAAAACCGGGATGCTCGCGATCACCCTGCGCAGCTTCCTGCGTTCGTCGCGCATGCCGATCGTCTTCGTGCCGGTGTACATCGGCTATGAGCGCGTGCTGGAAGGCCGCACCTACCTCGGCGAGTTGCGTGGCGCGAGCAAGAAGAAAGAATCGATCTTCGATATTTTCAAAGTCATCGGCGCGCTCAAACAGCGCTTCGGTCAGGTCGCGGTCAACTTCGGTGAGCCGATCAAACTGGCAGAGTTCCTCGACAGCGAACAACCAGACTGGCGCCAACAGGAGCTCGGGCCACAGTTCAAACCGGCCTGGCTCAACGAAACCACCAACCGCCTCGGCGAGAAAGTCGCACAGCATTTGAATGAAGCGGCAGCGATCAACCCGGTAAATCTGGTGGCCCTGGCGTTACTGTCCACCAGCCGTCTGGCCCTGGACGATCGCGCCATGGCGCGGGTGCTCGATCTGTATCTGGCGCTGTTGCGCAAGGTTCCCTACTCCTCGCATACCACCCTGCCGGAAGGTGACGGACGGGCGCTGATCGAGCACGTGAAGGACATGGACCTGCTGTCCGAGCAAAGCGATGCGCTGGGCAAGATTCTGTACCTGGACGAACAAAACGCCGTCCTGATGACCTACTACCGCAACAACGTGCTGCACATCTTCGCGTTGCCGTCGTTGCTGGCGAGTTTCTTCCAGAGCACCTCGCGCATGAGCCGCGAGCAGATCCTGCGCTACACCCGCGCGCTGTATCCGTACCTGCAATCGGAGCTGTTCATTCGCTGGTCGATGGACGAACTCGATGCCGTTATCGATCAATGGCTCGAAGCTTTCGTCGAGCAAGGCCTGCTGCGTTTCGAAAAAGACGTGTACCTGCGTCCGGCACCGAGCTCACGGCATTTCGTACTACTGACGCTACTGTCGAAAAGCATCGCCCAGACCTTGCAGCGCTTCTACATGACCGTTTCCTTGCTGCTCAACAGCGGCCAGAACAGCATCAGCGCCGAAGAACTGGAAGATTTGTGCACGGTCATGGCCCAGCGCCTGTCGATTCTCCACGGCCTGAACGCCCCGGAGTTCTTCGACAAGAGCCTGTTCCGTCACTTCATCCAGACAATGCTGGACCTCGACGTGCTGCGCCGCGACGAAGCCGGCAAGCTGAGCTATCACAAACTGCTCGGCGAACTGGCCGAAGGTGCGGCCAAACGGGTATTGCCGGCGGAGATTCGCTTGTCGATCCGTCAGGTGGCGCTGCATCGCAGTGAAGATGCGGCAGAAACCGGTGCACTTACCGAAGTCTGAAACTTGCAGATAACTAACCGGAACGCACGGATGTTTTCCGGTTACTTGATTCATGAATTAATAGGCTCCTTTAACCGATCACGATAAGGACATCGCGATGAGCCTCTTAAATGATACGAATCCGCACATCACTGTAACTTTCAGCCTACCTCCGGACTTTGTCGCCGCCGATGATGGCGAGCGCGAAACCGTTATCAGCGTACAGACTGCCAACTCAACGCCGCCGATAAAAGTGCTGGACTGGCACCACCCTTCAATTGCCGATGGCCAATGGGATTTTTCATTCCCACACCTCTACAGCAACATCGGCGTGAAGTATCAGATCAATATCCAGATGTTCCACAATCGACAGGCGTTACTGCTGGAGCAGGATTACTTCGTTATCGTGAATCGGCTGCCCCATCGCCAGACCCTGCATTTGAGCCCGATCGGGATGTTGTATATCGAAGCTCAAGAGCCTGCGGCCTTCGCGACAGAACAGGCAGTGACTATCAGCCTGCATGAAAGCGAACAACCTGAAGTTCAATTGGTTCGCGTCAGCCACAATGAACAAACCGCCACTTCGTTTTACCTGAAGTACGATCTGGATAGCGTATTACCCGGCAAACGTTACGCACTGACCGGCATCGAAAACCGTTATCACCAACGTATTAGCGTGTCTCCAAGTCAGGTCGAACTTGCACCGGCATCGTACTTGCCACGTTCAAGTCGGTTACAGATGTTTTACCAGTGGCTGACCCGGCCATTACGTTTGTTCACGGACGATCCTGGCAAAATCCGCTAAATTCCTTTGAGCGCCGGGCTTCTTCCGGCGCTTATGTCATAGAGGCTCCCAATGAAAAAACTCCCTCTCGTCCTGCTGACTACCCTGCTCGGCGCCTGCCAGTCGACACAACCGACCGCCAATGCCAGCCTCGACGGCGAAGTGTTCTACTTGCAACGCATCGCCCTGCCACCGAGTGCAACCTTGAGCGTCAGCTTGCAAGATGTGTCCCTGGCCGACGCACCCGCGGTAGTGCTCGACGAGCAGAAAGGTCCGGTCAAAGGCCAGGTGCCGTTGCCGTTCCATTTGAGCTACGATCCGGCGCAGGTCAAACCCGGCCACCGCTACTCGGTCAGCGCGCGCATCGAAGTCAATGGCGAGCTAATGTTCATCACCACTGAAAATCACACTGTGCAACTGGACGGCAAAGATCGGCAACCCCTGAAGATCCGCGTCGACGCGGCCCGCTAATTCTATTTGCTGAACCTTTTTTCTGAGCCTTTTTTCTAAATAAGGAAGCCGCCATGCTCCGCCCTACCCTTCGCTTCGCCGGCCTGTGCGCAGGCTTGATGATCTGCGCCAACGCCCTGGCAGGGTCTCTCAGTGACCTGTCGCAACAAGACGCCAGCGGAGGTCTCAAGGACGCTCTGACCCAAGGCGCGCAACTGGCCGTCAAACAACTCGGCACACCCGGCGGCTTCAGCAACAACCCGGACGTGAAGATCGAACTGCCGGGCAAGCTGGGTAAAGTCGCCAAGAAAATGAAACAGTTCGGCATGGGCGATCAAGTCGATCAACTGGAAACCAGTATGAACAAAGCGGCTGAAACGGCCGTGACTCAGGCTCAGCCGATTCTGGTGGATGCGGTGAAGAAAATGACCGTGGAAGATGCCAAGGGGATCCTCAGCGGCGGCAAGGACTCGGCGACTCAGTACCTGAGCAAAACCAGCCGCGAGCAGATCCGCATCAAGTTCCTGCCGATCGTCAAACAAGCCACCGACCAGGTCGGCTTGGCCCAGCAGTACAATTCGTTCGCCGGACAAGCGGCGACCCTGGGTGTGCTGGATGCGAAAAGCGCCAACATCGAAAGTTACGTGACCGAGCAGGCGTTGAACGGTTTGTTCGAGATGATTGGCAAGCAGGAAGAAACCATTCGCCAGAACCCTGCGGCGGCGGCGACCAGTCTGGCGAAGAAGGTGTTTGGTACGCTCTAAACCTCAACGCCTGTGGAAGCGAGCCTGCTCGCGATTGCGGTGTGTCAGCCACAGTTGCCGACTGACACGGCCTTATCGCGAGCAGGCTCGCTTCAACAAAGGATCAGACCGCCGACGCTGCCCGCAAGAAGAACACCCACTCGCGCCCCATCTTCCTTTTCTCGAATACCTTCAACTCAACCAAGCCGTTCAGGGTGGCCGACGCGGTGTTGTAAGAGCAGTTCAGATTCTCCTTCACATTGACCGCCGTGAACTCCTTGGCCATTCCACTCTTGGCCACTTGGTATACGGCTCGCTGTTTCTCGGTGAGCTGATCGAAAAAACCTGACGTCAGCAGCCATCGATCAAAGCTTTCGGTGTAGGCCAGGCTTTTTCGATAAGCCTCGGTAAAGGCGCTGACTGCCCGGAAGATGACTGAACACTGGAAATCGATGAAATAGGTCAGGTCCAGATCATCGGCTTCGGTATTCAGATACGAGCGCCCGTATTTTACCGGCGCGTTGCGCAGCAACAGGCTGATCGCGATGTAGCGAAAGGCCGAGAAGTCATTCTTGAACATGAACCAGTAAAACAGTGCCCGCGCGACCCGACCGTTGCCATCGCGAAAGGGATGCTCATAACCCAGCGCAAAATGCAGCGCGATACCTTTGATCAATGGATGAAGGTAATCCACTCGATCGGGATCGTCGTGAGACTGATTGATCCACTTCGACAACACCTGCAATCGTGACGCGAGCCCCGCCGCGGAGGGCGGCATATGAACGGTATTACCCTCGCCGTCCTGCACCACCACGTCATCGTTGACCCTGAAAGCACCCGGTGAATATTGCAGGTCATCGATACCTTCGACGCCAACACGATGCATCGCCATGATCAGCCCGACGTTCAAGGGTTCATAACGCTTTTCCCAGGCGAAGTTCATCATCTTGTAGTTGCCGATGACCATCCGTTCATCCGGCGTACGCGGCAGGCGCTTGCGCTTGAGCATGTCCTTGGCCACTCGGGTTGTGGTCGCCGCACCTTCGAGCTGGCTGCTGCTGATGGCTTCATCTTCGATCAGATCGTTGAGCAGATAGCTGAAATGCGCGCGCTCGCCGATCTGACCCGTCATGTACTCCAACGCGGCCGTTGTGGCTTTCCGGTCGACGGCAGAAATAGCTTTCTGTGCCAATGGAGTCAGCACAAATTGGCCCCATTGAGTGGGCTCGCCCAATGGCAAAAGGCTGGAATACTGCGCGGTCCGGGCTTTCTTGACCAAGGCCCAGCACAGATTCGAATCCAGCCCCGGCGCCCAGCGGTAGCGCAACTCATCGAATGGAAGATAGCGCCCCTGATCGTCCAAAGGCTTGAGCAGTGCGAGATAGTCCGAGAGGCGTTCCTTGTGGGGCGACTGCCCCAACAGATCGAACACCGGGTCGGATCTGCCCTTCAGCATGGGCGGTTTTTTCATTATCGGTGGCTCAGAAACTCACGAAATTGAGTCTTGAGTACAACAGCGCACCTACGTTGACTCAATATCAGACGGATCTGAAATATGTGTAGGAGCTTGGACCGCCTTCGCGGGCAAGCCTCGCTCCTACAAAAAGCCATCGGCGTACACCCGCCCCTCACCACTCAACAGGCCGAGCGTTAGCTCGCCTGCAGCTTTTGATCTGGCTTTTGAT
>NZ_AKJB01000122.1:0-33331 GCF_000282555.1 Pseudomonas sp. GM102
CAGGTCGGCGTTGGTGAAACCGCTGACCGCTTCACTGAAGGTGATCGTCACCAGCGAGGTTTCGCCGATTTTCAGCGCATTGTCCGTCACCACGATGGTTGCGGTCGGACGAAGCGTATCGATCGCATAGTTGTTCGAATCGGTAGTGCCGCTGCCGGCGTTGCCCGCCAGATCCGCGATGCCGGTGTTGTTCAGGGTGATCAGGTTGGTCGCGTCGTTAGTGCTCGCGGAAGGTGTGAAGGTCGCGGTCCAGGTGATGCCGCCGTCGCTGCTGCTGACCGCGCTCAAGGTGCCGTTGGCGATGCTCAGGTCGGCGTTGGTGAAACCGCTGACCGCTTCACTAAAGGTGATGGTCACCAGCGAGGTTTCACCGATTTTCAGCGCATTGTCTGTCACCACGATGGTTGCCGTTGGCCGCACGGTATCGATGGCGTAATTGTTCGAATCGGTGGTGCCGCTGCCGGCGTTGCCCGCCAAGTCGCTGACTCCGGTGTTGTCCAGGGTGATCAGGTTGGTGGTGTCGGTGATGCTCGCGCTCGGCGTGAAAGTCCCCGTCCAGGTGATGCCGCCATCGCCGCTGCTCACCGCGGTCAAGGTGCCGTTGGCAATCGTCAGGTCGGCATTGGTGAGACCGGTAACCGCTTCGTTGAAGGTGATGGTCACCAGGGAGGTTTCGCCGATTCTCAGCGCCGTGTCGGTAAACACGATGCTGGCGGTCGGGCGTACGGTGTCGACCGTGTAGTTATTGGAGTTGGTGGTACCGACGCCGGCGGTGCCCAGAATGTTGATCACACCGGTGTTGTCCAGAGTGATGACGTTGCTTGTATCGGAAATACTGGCGGATGGGGTAAAGGTTGCCGTCCAGGTAATGCCGCCATCGCCGCTGCTTACCGCCGTCAACGTACCGTTGGCGATGGTCAGATCCGCATTGGTGAGACCAGTCACCGCCTCGGAGAAGGTAATGGTTACCAAGGACGTTTCGCCGATGCTCAGTGTGGTATCAGCGACCACAATGGTCGCGGTCGGTGGTGGCGAATACGCGGTGTTGAGTACACCACCGTCGTTATAGATGGTCGCGACAGAGGTCGGCGAGGTGCCGGTTGTACCTCCGCCCTGCGCGGTACCGCCGGCACCACTGGCCGCGGCATTACCAGCCAGGGCCGCGAAGTTGGCGGCTGTGATCAGTAGCGTGCCTTTGTTCCAGATCGCACCGACGCCACGGCCACCAATGCCGCCATTGCTGGCATTGCTGCCCTGGCCACCGCCACCGCCACCGCCGCCACCAGCACCGATGTTGTTGCTGATGGTCGACGTGCCGACGATGGTGATGGTGCCACTGCTGGCGTTGTAGATCCCGCCCACCGCGTTGCCGCCGGCGCCACCGACCTTGTCCCAACCGGCCCCGCCGCCACCGCCGCCAATGGAAATCGTGCCATTGGTGGCCGTCGCACCGTTACCGCCGTTGCTGTAATAGGAAACGCCTATGCCGCCAGCCCCGCCAGTGGTGGTACCGCCGCGACCACCCATGTGGGTGGCGTCATAACCGCCGCCGTAACCACCGACACCGCCGCTGCCCGCCTGGCCGCCCAATGTGCCGGTGCCCGGCCCTGCCGAACCGCCATGCCCGCCGCCCTGGCCGCCCAAACCGCCGCCACCGCCCCCCCCACCGCCGTAAAAAGCGCCAGTGACACCGCCGCCGCCGCCGCCGCCGGAAGCGCCGTTGGAGGTCACGGTAACGTTGTTCAGGGTCAGAATCCCTGCGTTAAAAATCCCCCCGGCCATCGCGCCCGTGGCGCCGTAGCCACCGTTGCCGCCATTGCCCGACACCAGGCCACGGGTGATCACCAGGCCATCGAGGGTCACGATACTGCCGGCCGTCACTTCAATCACTCGGGTCCGGTACTGACCGTCGAGAATCACGTCAGCCGCACCGTCGTTATTCAAGTCGCCATCAACGGTGATGTTCTTGTTGATCAGCAGTTCGGACGTCAGCTGCACCGTCATGCTGCTGCTGAAGGTGACGATATCGCCGTTCTGCGCCGAGGCGAGGGCGGCACGCAACGAGCCGACGCCCGTGTTGGCGTTGTTGGTGGCGGTCCAGGTGGCCAGGCCCCACTGATAATCGCTCATGGCCGTGGTCGAGAGGACGTTGGCGCTTTCGATGTTGCCGGTGGCAATTTCCAGATCCCAGTCGCCACCGAGCCCGGTGCGATTGCTGGAGGCGGCCACATCGCGGCCGGTCAATTGAGCCAGCGAGTCGATAAAATTCAAGCCGCGCTCGCCGTCGGCGGTGTAGCAACCGTAAATCAGGATGTCGCCGCCGACGTTCATGTCCTTGCCGATTTCCGCCAGCACCGCGCTGCGGGCCGCGACGTTATCGGCGGACAAGTAGCTGTTGCCCAGCCACAAATCGCCTGCGTTGCCGTGGGCAATGATCTGCACCGAGCTGACGCCCTGATGGCCGTCCAGATAATCGGCAATTTGCTGCAGGCCATCTTTGCTGGCATCCAGTTGAACCACCTGAGTGCCGGGCGCGACGCCCTGAAGCAGGCTATCGACATCCTTGACCCGCGAATCAACGAACACCACGCTCTGCCCCGGCACCGCAACGGGTGCTGGTACTGGCGTGGCATCGGCCTGGCCGTGGGTGTCCTTGCTGGCGACCGGTTGATCGGCAGTCGGAGCCTTGACCGCGTCGGCAGTGGTGTGGCCGTCAGCCTGGGCGGTATCGGCAACCGTGGCGGCCACCGCGCCGTCGAACAGCATGCGTGGCTCCAGGGACATGATCATTGGCGAGGCCAGCGCTCGTGCGCCTTCGGTAACCCGCGACTTGCCTTTGCTCCACCACATGCTGCTCACCCGGACTCGAACTTTCTGAGGCATCAATGAAAACGCCGCGATCAACTGATCGCGGCGTCGGCTTTCATACGAATGACATTGGCGGCGCTGGCTGAGCCATCGAGCCAAAAGGACAACTCGGCGTACTGCTTGAACAGGTCCGGCGGCAGGATCGTGCGCCTGGATTGCAATTGGACCTTGGCCTTCACCTTATGCAGCCCCGAGAGGCCGAGGGCCTGATCGAATTCCGGTGCGTCGTAGGCCAAATGGTCGAAATCATGTTCGAACCAGGGTTCGCCGATAAAGTCGTAGACCAGCCGCATCACTCGCTCCGGGGCCTGGCTCAGCAGGTCGTAATCGATGATCAGCAGCGAGTCGGCGTGTTCGCCGTAATAGGCTTCCTTGAGGGCGGCCCAGGAAAACCCCACCAGCCGATTGCGCTGGGCCAGGGTTTCGCAGCGGCTGTAGACCGTATTGCGCTCGACTGCATCGCCGAACAGCTTGGTGTTTTCGAAAGGGTTGGCGCGGTACAGGCGCTCGAGGCTGTCCATGACCCAGGCGACATTGCGCACACAGGCAATGATCTTGGCTTGGGGGAACAGATCGCTGATCGCCGGCAGGCGCGAACTCCACAGGCGGTTCGTGTCGAACACCACCGGTTTGTCGGCCTTGTCGGCGTAGAAAGAATCGAACAAGCCACGCAACAGACGGCGACGCAGGTCGGTGTCGATCACCGCGCCGAACTCACTGCCGGCGCTGCACTGTTCCAGAACACCGGAAAAGAGCGCACCCACGGGGCTGGTCATACCGGCATGAAAGCGCGGGTTCTGCAAAAGAATGGCAGAAAGCAGGGTCGAGCCTGAGCGCGGCAAGCCGGAAATAAAGTGAAAGTGCTGCATCCATTCACCCGTCATAAGTCCTTTTGTATGACGAGCGTAGACCAGGAATTGCCTTACAGCTAGTGGTGTTTTGATATCAAATCGGAGCTAAATCGACTGGCAAACACGCCAGATATAACGACCTGGAAGATGAATCGTTTTAGCTCTGAATGACGGGCTACTTCAGCACATACAAGCGTGCCTGCGCGCCTCCAGCCTGGGTCTCGCTGACGCGTTGCCAACCCTCGGGCAAGGGAGCGAATTCGTCCGGCACATCGACAGTTCCGATCAACCACACTCGACCATTGCCTTTGGGCAAGCCGCCGAGGTTATCCAGGTAAATGTCATTGCTTACCAGCGTACCGAAACCATAGGCGTTCGGCCGGCTCGACCTGCCATCGGCCAGCGGTGGCGTATAGAGCATCGGTTTGGCGTCAGTCCGGTTGTAATAGACATAACTCAGGTACCAGAGCATGTCGCTGGTGACAATCCGGTCGCCGGGCGTGAAGTGTTGGTTCACGTAGCTGGCCATGACGCTGATCTGATCGTCGGTGTCCACCGTGGCATTGTTCTTCAGGCCCACCAGCTCGATGCCGACAAACAGCATCAGCACGGCCAGCGCCAATACCTTGAAGCCTGCGTACAAGCGATCAATGGCCAGCGCGACAAACATCGGCAGGCCCAGGGCATAAGCGGTCAGGTAACGCTCGATGAACACCGGCGATATGAACGACACCACAAACACCAGCAACAACGGGAGAGCGATGTAGATCACCGCCAACGCACTGCCACGGAAAACACTGCGGTCCCGCGCCAGCGCCACACCCGCCAGGGCCAGCAATGTCAGTGGCAGCGCGATAAAAACCAGCGTAGGCAGGTTCTCGCCGTCATCCTGGATCAGGAACGACCAGATCATCGAAGGTAATGAGCCCAGCGTGACAAGGGTCTCCCATCCCACATCACCATTGGCCTTGAGCTGATCCATGTGCTGGAGCAGATCGATCAGGTTGGGCACCCACGGCAAATACAACAGCACAATGGCCACATTGGCCAGCCACCAGCCGGAGCGCTGAATGTGCCGCAATCGATACCCTGGCTGCACGCGGATCAGTCCCAGATACAGCCAGTGGCAAAGCACGCACAGCGCCGTGAAGTAATGGGTGTAGAACGCCGCACTCATCAGCAGGGTGTACATCACCAGATAGCGTGTGCGTTGCGGCCGTTTTATCCAGCACACCAGGGCGATCGTGGCGCCGATCAGCCACAGCCCCAACAGCGAATACATCCGCACTTCCTGGCTGTAACGCACCGCCGTGGGCAGCAGCGCCAGCAGGACCCCGGCCAGCAACGCGGCGCGGCGGGTCGCGAGCAGGTCCACCAGCCAGACGCCGAGTCCCACCGTGGCAATCCCCGGCAGCGCACTCAGGCAGCGAATCGAAAAAATGCTGTCGCCGAACAGGCCGATCCAGCCGTGCAGAAGCATGAAATACAGGGGTGGATGCACATCATGAGCCGCATGTTCCCAGATCCCGGCCAGGGAATACTGGCTCAGTAACAGGCTAGACCCTTCGTCGCCCCAGATCGCCGCCGCTGTCAGGTCGTAAAAACGCGCCAGCGCGGCCAATACCAGGATCGACAACAGCCAGTGCTCCCGCGCCCATTGCAGCAAGCGACGGACAGCCGCCCACAAACCCGGCATCGCATGCGGGTCCTGGGTATCGCCCAGCGGTGTTTCTCTGCGCGCCTCCATTACCTCCCCTTGCAACGGCCATGTAAAAACCGAAGCCTCCCGAGCACTGTAGGACAGGCGCGAGCCCGACGTCGATGCCGGCCTTGCGACGGACGACGTCCGGCAATCATTACGATCAGCGTCTACGCTTTGGCGTGGCGTGACCCAGCCACGGAGATGAAAGGAGTCGGCTGATCAGCGCGAACTGCCCGGATAACCGGGCCTGCAACGTGACGTATCAGACACTAACCTGAGGGATGAGGAACTATGGAAGTATTCATCGGCACTGTTCAGTCTTTCGCCTTTAACTTCGCGCCCAACGGCTGGGCCCTGTGCAACGGCCAGACGCTGAGCATCTCGCAATACAACACGGTTTTCGCACTGCTGGGAACCTACTACGGAGGCAATGGCACCACCAATTTCATGCTGCCCAACCTGCAAGGTCGCATGCCAGTCGCCATGGGCAACGGCTTGGGTCTGACGCCACGCGTCATCGGCGAATACTCGGGGACCGAGAACGTCACCGCGACCATCACCAACCTGCCCAACCACACCCACGCCTTGTCCGGGCTCACGGCCACCACCACCCTGCAACTGGCCAGCCCGGCGAGCAACCCGGTCACCAACCCGACCGCAACCAACTCGTACATCGGCGCCTCGGGCGGCGGTCCCGGTTCGGCGAGTATTTACTCCGATCAGCAAGGTGCCGCGGCCGTGCCGCTCAAGGGCGTAGCCACCACGGTGGCGGGGGAAATCTCGTCCGCCGGCAACGGCTTGCCCATGGAGGTGATGAACCCGTTCCTGGTGCTCAACTTCAGCATTGCCTTGAACGGGCTGTTCCCTTCGCGCAACTGAGGGTCTGGCCGGGGGGATTCAAATCCCCCCGGTACTTTTGCTGATGGAGTGATGCCATGCTGCAACAGGTTCAAAGCCAACACTTTCAGGCACTGTTGGGTAAGACGGGGACGCTGCGGCTGCCCGACGGCAGTGAATTGCCGATCCATATCGACACCCTTAAAGAAACGCCCCGCTCACAGATGCCCAAAAGCGAGCGCATGCCGTTCAGCGTCGAGCTCAACAGCCTGCAACCCACCGATTTTGTCGATGGCTTGTGTGCGCTGGAGTTGCCGGAGCTGGGCCGGGTAGAAGATATTTTTGTTTCGCGAGTACCGACCATGGGGCGTGATCCGCAACTGGGGTATTTCTACATCGCGTTCAACTGAACAATGTGGGAGCGGGTTTGTGGCGAGGGGGCTTGCCCCCGTTCGAGTGCGCAGCGCTCGCAGATCATGGGGCCGCTGCGCGACCCAACGGGGGCAAGCCCCCTCGCCACAGAAGCCCGCTTCCACAGTTGATCGGCGGTGGGTTCAACCCTTCGGGTACCACACCAACCGCTCCGCCGCCGGGTTGCGCTCTTCAACCTGAAACCCCAGCGCCAGGTAATGCTGGCGCGCATGGGGATTATTGGCCCAGACCACCGTCGCCACCGGGCAGCGGATTCGTTGCGCGGCTTTTTGCACGCCTTGCAGCACCGTCCGACCGTAACCCTGGCCTCGGGCCTGTGGAATGAAGGCCAGGTACAGCACGCGAATTTCATTGGGGCCGAAGTCGGTGGTCAGTGCGCCGATGGCTGTGTCGAGTTTCTCGATCACGTAATGCATGGCGTTGGGGAAGTTCTCCCCCAGCCCTTGTTCCTGCACTTTGAATTGCTGGGCAACCACCTGCTCAACCACTTCCTGCTCACCGTCGATCCATTGCAGATCCGGCCGCGCCGCCTGGTAAAGGCTGTGCAGAAAAGGCCCATCGCTGGTCCGCGAAGGCCTGACCACCAGGCCGTCCGCTGCCACTGAGTTGCTGTTCGCCATCGCTGCCCTCCCTTAGAAACCGCTTTCCCTGACCCCCAGGGCCGCCATGCGTCGCCAGGCAACGCCCAGCAACGACTCGCCACTGCCCTGCAACACCACAATGCCGCGCAACGGCTGCACCGGTGTTGGCGTATTTTCGAGGATGCTCAATCGCGCGCCGTACTGCGCCTGTACCGGCTCGGCGCGCTGATGCTGGTCCCGGCGCACGGCAATCGGCCCGTGGTGATCGGAAGTCAGTGCTTCCTGATCAACATAAGCCACACCGTTGGTATCGATTTCGCTCAATTGCACGGCGATTGCCGGGTGCATCGGGTCATCGGCGATGAACCTCCCACTGGCACCCGGGGCGACACGCCAGAGTTCGGCTTCGGCCAGATAACCGCGCAACCGCGCGCCGTCTTCGACCACCCGCGCCAAGGGATCTTTGGTCGAAAGCCAGCGGCCGACCGTTAACTGCGGCAGCAGATCGCGCACCTTGCCTGTATGGGGGGCGCGCAATAACAGACGCTCGCGCTGGGCGGCCAGGCCCCGATATTCGGCCACGGCTTCGGCCAAGCGCTGTTCGACGATACCGGCATCGGCGGCAGTTTCGCTGCGGCCGGCCTGACGACGCATCTGTAATTGCTGGATCTGGATTTCGCGACGGACGATGGCCTGGCGTGAGTCCAGATCCGGGGACTCCAGCTCGATCAGCACCTCACCTTGAGCGACGATCTGGCCGTCGTGCACATTCACCGTTTTGACCCGCGCCGCCACCGGCGCGTGCAGGGCACTGGCGCGTCCGGCCTCAAGCATCGTCGGCAACTCCACCGCGCTGCGCCATGGCAACGCCAGCAGCAACAACAACCCAAGCAACGCCAGACCGCTGAGCAGTACCCGTGGCGCATGTGCCTGCTCGCGACGACTCCACCATTGCCGCCACTCGCTCAGGATCGGCAGGAAGATGAACCACACCAGCTCCACCAGCATCAGGAAAATCCCCAACACCTTGAAGAACAGGTGATAGACCGCCAGCGCAATCCCGAAAAACAACGCCGCGCGCCACAGCCACGCGCCATACCCCCAGATCAACAAACGCCGCTGCATCTTCGGCGACCACGGTTCCGGCGCCGGGGCTGCGTAGCCGAACAAAAACTCGCGCAGCCGCCAGCGGCACAAGGCAAAGGCCCGCCCTTGAAGGTTGTCCACCTCCCAGAAATCACTGAGCAAGAAGTAGCCATCGAAACGCATGAACGGGTTGAGGTTGATCACCAGCGTGGTGATCCAGGTTGCGCTGGCGAGCATGAACGCCGCCGTGCGCCCGGGGCCGTCAGGCAGCAGTGACCAAGCGAGCAGCGCGATACACGCCAACACCAGTTCCGCCAACACCCCGCCGGCACCGATCAGCAACCGCGCACGTCGATCATTGACGCGCCAAGCGTCGCTGACGTCTGTGTAAAACATCGGCAGCAGCACCATGAACGCCACGCCCATGCTCTGCACCCGACAACCGGCGCGCTTGGCCATGAAAGCGTGGCCGAACTCGTGGCACAGCTTGGCGAAAAACAGCGCCACAGCGAACGCCAGCGCACCGCCGAGGCTGAACAGGTGCGGAAAGGTGGCGATAAACCGCTGCCAGTCCCGCGAGACCAGAAACACCCCGAGCCCCAGTGTCGCGGGTAATCCGTAGCGCAACGCTCGCGGACCGAAACGCTCCAGCCACGGCCAGGCGCGATTGAGGAAAGCGTCCGGACGCCACAGCGGAATCCGGAAAAACAGGTATTGATGCAGCAGGATTTGCCACAGGCTCTGGCGCTGAGCCGCGGCCTTCAGGCTGTAACTGGCGCGCTGCGACGGGTCGAGGGCGCTGATCAGGTCGTGGCCGCGCAAAAACTCCAGCAATTGCTCAAGCGCCGCGCCATCCAGCGCTAGCCCCGGTTCGCGATTGGCAGCACGCAGCACGTGCTCGGGATCGCCCAACGACCAATGGCGCAGCAGGCGCATCGCCGCCGCACCGAGTTTGAAATAACGCCCACGCACCGGGTCGGCCAGGGTCCAGCACGGCGCCCCGTCGAGGGCCGGGGCCGCCGCCGACAATTGCAGGTCTGCCCGCAGGCTCGGCAGGCTCATCTAAAGGCCCACGCTCTGGCGCAACCCGGCCAGCGGTCGGCGCAACAGATACAACGCCAGCGGCGCACGGTCGCCGAAGACTTTCGCGGTGCCACGCAGGCCGATGCGCGGTGGCGCGGCATCGAACGTCGCATCCAGTCGATAAGCCAGTTGCCCGGCGGCGGTGGGCTGCGCCTCGTAGGCCGAACGTTCGAGTTTGGCCAAGTGCCGCTGCAGCGGATCGCTGTCGAGAAACAGCGCGACTTGTGCGCCCGGTTCCAGGGCAATCGCATCGCCCACGGCCAACTCGATGCGCAATTCGGCCTGGTTCGGGTCGGCGATTTCCATCAGCCGCTCGCCGGTTTGCACCGGTTTGCCGGTCCAGCGCTCAGCGTCGGCGAACACCGCGATACCGTCCCGTTCGGCACGTACTTCGCTGCGTTTGAGCAGCTCCCGGGCGTAATCCCGTTCGGCGCGCTTCTGTTCCACTCGCGCCGCCAGCAGATCGATTTTCGAACTGGATTCGGCATCGGCGAAGGAGCGTTGGGAATTGGCCTTGAGTTCCGCTTCGGCCACGCCCAGGGCGCGCTCGGCCACATCGGCCTGAGCCTTGAGCGTGGTGCTTTCGAAGCGCAGCAGCAGGTCGCCGGTTTTCACCGCCTGATTGGGTTTGACCAGAAACTCGGCGATCACCCCGTCCAGCGGCGCGGCGACCACCCGACCGCCCAACGGGACGACTTCGGCCGGGGCCAGCACCGATTGGCGCACCGGGATCAGCAACCCGAGCAACAACACGGCGACCAGCGCCACCTGACGCTTGCGCGTCCAGCGCAGTCGCCAGGGTTTGCGCGGTTGCTGCGCGAGCCATGCATGGCTGTAGGTGTCGCCCAGCTGCGACAGCAGCACTTGTTCGGAAGGGTTCCACGGCACATCCCGCGCCAGCCACAGACCGCCGAACACCTCGCCCTGATGATCGATCAGCGGCAGCCAAAACACCTGAGCGGCTGACAGACTTTGCCAGTCGGCCAGAATCGATTCGCTAAGGAGATCAGGCGCAATCACCCGCGCCTGTTTCAGCACCTCAAGCTTGAACAGCTGCGCGACTGCTTGCTCGACAAACGCCACGAACGGCGCATTCGGTTCCACGGCACTGACACCGGTGACCGCCTGCACCTTGCCGGCGATCAACAACGCGGCATGGCGGAAGCCGAACAGCGCCTGACCGTCATTGACCAGGCTGTAAGCCAGTTGCGAAGGCGTGCGCGCGGCGCGGGTCTGGCGTTCGAGGTCGAGAAACCTGGCGAACACCTGCTCGGCGCCACCGGTCACCGGGGCGTTCATTTGAGCTCCGCGAAATGCGCCGTTCCGCTCATGCCGGCCAACAGACCGTTGGCGTTGGGCAGCGCCGCCACCAGCAGCAAAGTCTGGCTACCTTCGTCGATCCGCGCACCGAGGCGTTTGACCGTGGCATCCAGCGGCTGACCGGTTTCATCGGGGACAAAACTGAACGTCTGGCCGGGTTTGAGTCTGGCCATCCAGCGCGACGGCACCAACAGGTGAATTTCCAGTGTGCGGTTATCGACCACGTCCAGCAACGGTGTCCCGGCGGCAACGCTTTCGTAGCGCTTGACCTTGCGTTCGACGACCTGACCATCAAACGGCGCAACCACGCTGCAGCGTTTGACCTGCACCTGATAGACCTGAGACTGCGCCTGAATCTCGCTGACCTTGGCCTCGGCCCGCGCCACTTCAAAGCGCCCGACTGAATTCAACGCCGCCAGTTGTTTGTTGTGCGCAAGTTCTTCTCCAGCACCACGGCTGGCGGCCTGAGCCGCATTGAGCTGAGCCTGATAAGCCGAACAGTCAAACCGCGCCAGGGTGTCACCCTTTTTGAACGACTCGCCCTCACTGAACGGCAACTCGACAATCCGCCCCGACAACTCGCTGGCAAGCACCGCCTGATCCCGGGCCCGCAGCACACCACGGGCTTCACTGCTGGCTGATGCATTACCGCCGACCGCGCTGTTTTCCAGCAGCGGATCGTCTGGCGCAGGCGTTTGCGCCTGTACTACGCACGTTACAAAGGTTAATCCTGCAACCCAAATACGAAAACGCCGCATAACCGTAACTCCCTGACGGATGAGCGGAGTCTAAGACAGCGGGGGTGAGCGTCAAGCGGATGGTCGTCATTGGTTGGTCAAGGGAGTATGTAATACCTTACAAACTATCAGGACGCGTCCTACGCCATTCCCCATCAATCAGCCATTGCAGCCTTCGACATGCGACTTTAATCTCTCTGCACCACTGAACCCTACACGTAGCGATTAAATTCGCTGGCAGTCAGGGTGAAGAAACCGGCTCCGGCCGGTTTTTTCGTTTTTCTGCGCGCAGATCAGCGCTGCGCCGTCTCCGTCAACGGATACACCGACTCCCATCCCCCACCCAACGCCTTGTATAACCCAACCATCGCCAACGACACCCCGGTCGAGCTCTCGACCCATTGTTGCTGGGTCGCCAGCAATTCGCTTTGCACGGTGAGGACGTTGACGAAATCCACTACCCCTTCGACGTATTGCTGTTGCGCGGTGCGCAGGGCGATCTGGTTCTGGCGCACGGCTTCGGCGAGGCTGTCGCGGCGCAGTTGGCTGGCGTTGTAGGCGGTGAGTTGATCATCGATCTCATGCCAGGCCCGCAACACGGTTTGCTGGTAGGCCAGCGCCGCTTCCTGTTGCTGGGCTTCGCGCAGGTGCAACACGCCGCGCAGGCGACCGCCGTCGAACAGCGGCAGGCTGAACTGCGGGCCGATGCCGAACGAACGCGAGCCCCAAGAGCCGAAATCGCTCAATTGAATGGCTTGCGAGCCGATGTTGCCCGACAGGGTGATCCGCGGATAAAAGTCGCCCTTGGCCACGCCGATGCTGGCGGTCGCGGCATGCAGGCGGGCTTCGGCCTGACGTATGTCCGGGCGGCGCTCGGCCAATTGCGACGGCAAGCCGATGGCGACCTGACGCGGGGTTTGCGGCACCGGGGCGTCTGTGGATAACTCGGCGGACAGCGCTTGCGGCGGTTCGCCCATCAACAGGCTCAAGGCGTTGATCAGTTGCGACTGACGCTGCTCCAGCGCCGGCAAACGTGATTCGATGGCCGCCACTTGCGCAGCGGCTTCGGCGACGTCCAGATCCGTCGCCACGCCGTCGGCCAGGCGCAGTTGCGAGAGTTTCAAACTATGCCGGGCGACGTCGAGGTTCTGCTCGGTGACGGCCCGCGTGCTTTGCACACCGCGCAGTTGAATGTAGTCCTGAGCGGTTTCGGCAAGCACCGACAGCAGCACGCCGCGACGATCGTTTTCCGCCACTTCCAGCGTGGCATCGGCGGCTTCGGTTTCGCGGCGCACACGGCCCCAGAAATCCGGTTCCCAGGAGGCGGAAAAGCCGGCGTCCCACAGGTTGAACGTCGAGTCGCCATTGTTGCCCGACGGATCGTTCAGGCCTTCACCGCTGTTGCGTTTGCGCCCATAGCTGCCACTCGCGGCGGTATTGGGATAGCGGTTGGCGGTGATCACCTGACGCGCGGCTCGGCTTTGCTGCAAGCGGCTGCTGGCGAGTTTCAGGTCAAGGTTGTCGGTCAGGGCGCGTTGGGTCAGGGCCGAGAGTTTCGGGTCGTGGAACACTTCCCACCAACGTTCGTCCATTTCGCTGGGAATGATCTGACTGGCGGCGGCTTTAGTGGGTTTGGACCATTCGGCCACTTGTTGCGGCTGAGGTTTCTGGAAGTCCGGGCCGACGGTGCACGCACTCAAAGAAAACAGACTCAACACAAAAACCACTGAATGAATGCTGCCCCTGTGGCGAGGGAGCTTGCTCCCGTTCGAGTGCGCAGCGCTCGCAAATTTTGGGTCCGCTGCGCGGCCCAACGGGAGCAAGCCCCCTCGCCACAGGGGTGTGCGATTAACAAAGCTCATCGTTGCGCGACCTCATGCTCGCCGGTACTGGCAGTATCAATCCTCGCCTCCACCGACATCCCCACCCGCAACCGCTCGGCCAATGGCTGGCCCGGATCGAGGAGGATTTTCACCGCAATCCGTTGCACAACCTTGGTGAAGTTGCCGGTGGCGTTGTCCGGTTTGACCGAGGCAAAGGTCACGCCGGTGGCCGGTGCGATGCTCTCCACGCGACCGCGCAGGGCTTCGCCGCCGAGGCTGTCGACGTGCACTTGCACGCTCTGCCCCGGCTGTACGTCAGTCAGTTGGGTTTCCTGAAAATTGGCGACTACATAGGCCCGCTCCAACGGCACCACGGCCAGAATCTTGCTGCCCGGTGTGACATAGGCGCCAACCCGCACTGCGCGCTCGCCGACCATGCCGTCCTGAGGCGCAACGATGCGCGTATAGGACAGCTCATAGCTGGCCATTTCCAGCGCCGCTTGCGCTCGTTTCAGCCCGCCTTCGGCCGCATCACGCTGCGCGGTCAGGATCTCCACCTGCTTGCGTTCCGCCGCCAGCACCGCCGTGGCATTGGCCAAGCGAGCGGAGGCCTGATCGATGCGTGTGCGTGCTTGCTGAGCATTCTGCACCGTGCCGGCGCCGACCCCGGCGAGGTGGTTGTAGCGGTTCAGTTCATGCTCGGCGAAAGCCATTTCAGCCTTTGCCGAAACCACCGTGGCCTGGGCCTGAGCGATCACCGATGTCTGACGCTCAAGGGTAGCCCGAGCGTTCTGCAACTGCGCCCTGGCCACCAGGGTTTCAGCGTCGGCGGCTTCAGCGGCAGCGCGCAGATCGCGGTCGTCGATCAACGCCAGCAGCTGCCCGGCCTTGACCATCTGGTTGTCTTCCACCAGCACGGCCTTGATGAACCCCGCCACACGCGGCGCCACCCGGGTGAAGTCCGCCGAGACGAAAGCATCGTTGGTGCTCTGCTGTGTACGCTTGCCGAACAAACCCGGCGCCAGCAGGTAAATCAACACGCCGACCGCGATCACTGCGGCAATGCCGACAGCGACTTTTTGCTTTGATTGAGTCGTCATAAAAACCTTCTGTTTCAGTGAAGCATTCAAGTCGGCGCGCGCGGTGGATAGATCCGCGTCGGCAGCCAGAAAATCAGCAGGATCAGCGCCACGGCGACGCCGGCCATGCATAGATAAAGATCGGAAGAGGTCAGCACTAGGGCCTGTTGATGCAGTCGGTGAGCCAGGCTTGCGTTGTCGCTTTGGACCAGGGGCGAGTTACCAAGGTTGTCCACCAGCATGGTCGAGTGGAAATGCAGCCTTGCAGTGGTCAGCGCCTCGATCACCCCGGTGGCGATTACCGCCGCCAGGCCTTTCACGGTATTGAACCAGGCCGAGGCGAACGGCCCTTCCATCGGAGTGATGCTGCCTGTGGAGAGCATCAACAGCGGCAGCACGGCCATGGGCTGACCGAAAATCTGCAGCCATTGCAGGACATAGAAGTCATCGCGAATCCACGCTGACGTCAGCTGCGACCCGCCGAGGCAAGACAACGCCAGCATGCTCAGGCCGATCCCCAGCACCCAGCGGCAATCGACCCAACGCAGGTTGCACAGCGCTGCCACCAACGGCAGCGCGATCAACTGTGGCAGCGCCGCCAGCAGCATGATCGGCGCAGTCTGTACCGGCCGATAACCCTGGACCTGAGCCAGATAACTGGAGGGAATGAGGACCACCGCGAGCAACACCACGAGCACGCCGGCCAAGGTCAGCAGCGCGAATGACAGGTTGCGGATACCCAACATCTGCAACTTGAAAAACGGAATCGGTTGCGACCACTCATTGATCAGAAACAGCACCAGCAACAGCAGCCCGCCGCCGAGCAGTCCGCAAATCAGGCTCGACTCGAACCAGTCCAGCCGATTGCCTTGCAGAATGCCGATCACCAGCATGCAGATCGCCGGGAACCCCAGCAGCAAGCCACGCCAGTTGAATGACTTGAAGCGTTCCAGACGCAGCGGATCCTGGGGCAAACCGTAGGCCACTGCCGCCATGGCAAACAGGCACGGCACGACGATTTGCCAGAAGGTCCATTGCCAGCCGACGTACTCGGTCCACAACCCGGCCAGCGGCGTACCGAGACCGGGGCCGAAGGTTGCCGTCAGGGCATAACCGGCCAGGCCATAGAGTTTCACGTTGGCCGGCAGGAACCGCAGGGCAACGGTCATCAGCATCGGCGGCAGCGCACCGCCGGCAAGACCTTGCAAGGTGCGCATGACCAACAGGCTTTGGTAATTCGGGGCGAACGGGCACAACACACCCAACAGGGTGAACGCACTGATCGCGCATAGAGTGAAGCGCCGCAACGAGAACGTCACCGCACACCAAGGGGCAAACGCCATGGCGGCCACCGAGGTCGCGGTGTAACTGGCGACCAGCCAGGTGCCTTCGTCGTAACCGATGGCCAATGCGCCGCGGATATCGGCCAGCGCGACCTTGGTCACCATCTCGTTCAGGCCCGACACCAGCACCGCCAGTAACACGCCCACCAGGCCGATGATGATTCGCGGGCCGAAGACCGGTGGCGCGACGGCGGCCGTTGGTTTGGCCGCAGCGATAGGCGCCGTGACCGTGAGGGAAGTCATTACTGCAAGCTCCGGAAGGGGAATACCGAAGCATTTTAGGGAGAGGGGACGCTGACGAAAATTGACTTATTGGCAGCTTATAAGTGTGTTTTATGCAGCAATCAAATCGGATGGCTGGCAAATTTTTGAAACGACACAGATTCCCTGTGGGAGCGTCAACTCAGCTTGGCTGTGCCGCCAACCACGTCTCGTCGCAACAGGTCTTGAGGGTTTCACGCATCCAGCGATGGGCCGGGTCCTTGTCGAAACGCGGGTGCCAGGCCTGGGTCAGCATCAGGGTTGGCAATGGAATTGGCAGGGTGAACGAGCGCAGTTTCAAACCCAGGCGCCGTACGCTTAGCAATGCTTCCTTGGGCACCGGCAGAATCAGATCGGAATCCGGCAAGGCGAACATCGCCGCATGGAAACTCGGCGCAATCACCGCCACCCGCCGCTCCAGCCCCAAGGCGTTGAGCGCCGTGTCGATCGGCCCGCGGGCGATCCCCCGGCGCGACATGCTGATATGGGAAAACCCGGCGTACCGTTCGGCGGTGATCTCTTCATCGAACAATGGGTGATCTTCACGCACCAGCCCGACAAAGTGGGTGGAAAACAGGTTCTGCACCTTCACTTCCGGCATCAGCGGCCGGTTGTTGCTGACGCTCAGATCGATGCGCCCTTCGCGCAACGCTTCGTCGTCCCCATCGCCCTCGGGCACAAAGCGCAATTCGCAATGCGGGGCCTGGCGTTCCATCGTGTCGAATAGCTTGCCGCCGTAGACGCCCACAAAGAAATCATTGGCGCGAATGCTGAACCGTCGGCGCAAACTGCCCAGGTCCACCTCATCGGCGGAGCGGAACAGCAAAGCGGCCTGCTCCACCAGGTCCCGCACCTGCTCGCGCAACTCCAGTGCCTTGGGCGTCGGCACCAAGCCTCGACCGGCGCGCACCAGAATCGGATCGCCAATGGCCTCGCGAATCCGCGTCAGCGTCCGGCTCATCGCCGCCGGGCTGAGGTTCATCCGCCGTGCGGCGCCCACCACACTGCCTTCATCGAGCAAGGCGTCGAGGGCGACCAACAGGTTCATGTCCGGGAGTTGCATGCTGAGCACTCGTATCTGATCTGGATTGATTCAGACGCAATGCTAGCAAACATCCCTAAGTGAAGTGGTGACGGGTCTGGCGCCATCGCGAGCAGGCTCGCTCCCACATGGATTCTTTGTCGTACACAAAATCTGCAGCCACCGAAGATCCCTTGTGGGAGCGAGCCTGCTCGCGATGAGACCAGATCAGTCACCGCAAAACTCAGCGCTGCATCCCCCACCGCTTAACAGTCACCCGCTCCAACGTATCAAACACCAGATTCTCCACCAGCAACCCAATCAGGATCACCACCGCCAACCCGGCAAACACCTTATCGGTGTACAGCTCATTACGATTCTGGAAGATGTACCAACCCAAACCACCCTTGCCGCTGGTAGCGCCAAACACCAACTCAGCAGCGATCAGCGTACGCCAGGCGAAGGCCCAGCCGATTTTCAGCCCGGCAAGAATCGACGGTAGCGCAGCCGGAATCAGGATGAACAACACGAAACGCATGCCCTTGAGGCCGTAATTACGCCCGGCCATGCGCAAGGTTTCCGAGACACCGAGAAACCCGGCATAGGTGTTCAAGGCCAACGCCCAGAGCACCGAATGCACCAGTACAAAAATCAGGCTGTTCTGCCCCAGGCCAAACCACAGCAGCGCCAGCGGCAACAGGGCAATCGCCGGCAACGGGTTGAACATCGAGGTCAGCGTGCTGAGCAAATCGCGACCGAACCGGGTCGACACTGCCAGCGTCGTCAGGACAAACGCCAGAACGATGCCGATCAGGTAACCCTTGAGCAAAACAACCAGCGAAATCCACACCTTGCCCAGCAGTTCGCCGCTGAGCAGGCCGTCCTGCAGCGCGCTGGCGGTTTGCAAAAAGCTCGGCAGCAGCAGGTCGTTATTCTGATAACGGGCGACGGCCTCCCAAAGCACCGCGAGCAAAATCAGGATCAGGCTTTTACGCAGCCAGCCTTGCTGCCAGAGACGCTGGCCGAGCGGCAATTCACGCTCCAGCGGTACGCTGGTCAGCGGCTGCAAAACAGTTTCGTACTCTTTACGCGCAGATGATGAATGGCTCATCGGGCAATCCTCCAATGGCTCAATAAGCGATGCGAATGTCGGCGAAATCCAGTGCACGCTCGGTTTCCGGCGACTGACCTTCATCAAACAACAGCCGATGAATCCGCCGCGCCGATTCCTGGAACGCCACGCCCCCCAAACTGTGCAAGTCGTATTGATGGCTGTGGACTTCCGCCCGCACCCGCCCCGGATGAGGCGACAGCAGCAAAATCCGGTTGCCCACCACCAACGCCTCTTCGATGGAGTGAGTGACGAACAGCAACGTGAAACGCACCTCCTCCCAGAGCAGCAACAACTCTTCCTGCATCTTGCGTCGGGTCAGCGCGTCGAGGGCGGCGAAGGGCTCGTCCATCAACAGGATCTTCGGCTGCATCGCCAAGGCGCGAGCAATGGCCACGCGAGCTTTCATGCCGCCAGACAAGGTATGCGGATAGGCATCGGCAAACGCCGCCAGACCGACTTTGTCCAGATAATGCAGCGCCCGCTCTTCAGCCTCTTTGCGCTTGAGGGTTTTGGAAGCGAGCAGCGCAAACATCACGTTCTGTTTGACGGTTTTCCACGGCGGCAGCTGATCGAACTCCTGGAACACCACGATCCGGTCTGGCCCTGGCGCATCGACCCGCTGGCCTTGCAGGCGAATCTCACCCTCACAGGGCTGAATGAACCCGGCAACAGCTTTGAGCAACGTCGATTTGCCGCAGCCGGAAGGACCGAGCAGCACAAAGCGGTCCGCCGGATCGATCTCGAAACTGACCTGATGGGTCGCTCGAACCACCCGCGCAGGCGTGCGGTATTCCAGGCTGACCTGGTCGACCGACAGCAGCGCTTGAGCTGCCGCGATCGGCTTGCTGGCCGTGTGGCCTTGCAAAGGGGCGTTCATGTCGGTCAGCTCCCTTGCAGCGGTTTGGTGTCTTGGAAGAAGTAATCCTTCCACGAATCCGGTTTGTTTTTGATCGCACCGACGCGGTAGAGGAACTCGGCCAGCGGGTAGGTGTTTTTCGGCGTGATGCTGAATTCGAACTGCGGGTTGTCGATGATTTTCAGCAATGCCGCGCGGTCGATTTTGGCCTTGGTGACGCGGATGTAAGTGTCGGCCGCCGCACCTTTATCGTTCTGCGCAAACTCAGCCGCTTCGGTCAGTGCGGCGATGAAGGCTTTGTAGGTTTTCGGGTTTTCGTTGCGAAATTTCTCGGTGGCGAACAGCACGGTCGGCGAGTTCGGACCCAGCAAGTCATAGGTGTTCAGCACCACATGCACGTTGGGGTTTTGCAGCGCCTGATCCTGGAACGGCGGGTTGGAGAAGTGCCCACTCAACTCGGTGCCACCGGCAATCAGTGCCGCGGTGGCATCCGGGTGCGGAACGGCGATGGTGTACTTGTCGAGGCGATTGAATTCCTTGTCGCCCCATTGCTTGGCCGCCGCGTATTGCAAGAAGCGCGACTGCACCGAGACCCCGACCGCCGGCACCGCAATGCGGTCCTTTTCGGTGAAGTCGGCAATGGTTTTGACCTTGGGATTATTGCTCACCAGGTAGTAAGGGAAGTTGCCCAGGGAGGCCACGGCTTTGACGTTTTGCTTGCCGTGGGTGCGGTCCCAAATGGTCAGCAGCGGGCCGACGCCGGCACCGGCAATGTCGATGGAACCGGAGAGCAACGCATCATTGACGGCCGAACCGCCAGAGAGCTGAGTCCAGTCGACCTTGATGTCGATGCCTTCCTGCTTGCCGTACTTCTCGATCAGGTTCTGATCGCGCACCACGTTAAGCAGCAGATAAACGATGCCGAACTGTTCGGCGATACGGATTTCACCTTCGGCGTGAGCCACAGTCGGCGCTACCAGGCTGCCGGCGAGCAGGCTGAAACCCAGGCCAATGGCCGCAGCCAAGGGTGCAAATGGAAGACGTTTGGACATGGGAATTCTCCGAAATCAGAAAGGCGCGTCGCCCTGGATGGTGGTGCGATACAACTTGCGGCGCAGATGACTGGGGCATCCGGCGGCAAGGTGGATCAGCGAACGGTTGTCCCAGAACACCAGGTCGTGGGCCTGCCATTGATGGCGGTAAATGTTTTGCGCCAGCACGCTGTGGGCGTAGAGCTCATCGAGTAATTGTTTGCTCTCGTCTTCCGGCAAACCGACGATGCGGGTGGTGAAGCCCTCGCTGACGAACAACGCTTTGCGGCCGTTTTCCGGGTGGGTGCGGACGATGGGGTGAACCACTTCGGCAACTTGAGCGAGTTGCTCCGGTGTCAGGGTCGGGCGCCAATTGCCTTCGAATTTGCTCTCGCTGTAGCGCGCGGTATAGGAATGCGCGGCCGAGCGCCCTTTGACGGCTTTGCGCAGTGCTTCGGGCAGGCTGTCCCAGGCTTTGTGCATGTCGGCGAACAGCGTGTCACCACCTTCGGACGGCAGCTCTTGGGCATGCAGCATCGAGCCCAGGCTCGGCAGTTCTTTATAAGACAGGTCCGAATGCCAGAACTTGCCGGCATCACCAAGACCGATGGATTGGCCGTTTTCGATGATGTTGGAAACGATGAGGATTTCCGGATGCCCGGCCAACAGGAACTGCTTGAGCACGTGGATCTGCAACACACCGAAACGGCGGCTGAAGGCGATCTGCTGATCGGGAGTAATGCGCTGGTCGCGGAACACCACCACGTGATGATCCAGGTGCGCGCGATGGACGCGTGCGAAGTCCCGGTCGTTGATCGGACGGGACAGGTCCAGGCCGATGATTTCGGCACCGACAGCACCGCTAAATGGCCGGACTTCGAAGGCTTGCGACGCGATGGCGGCGACGCTGGTTGACACAGGCTTTGGAGAAAAAGAGACCACTGACATAAAAATCACTCCCACGCACAGCGCGCTCAAGGGCGCGCATCGATCAGAAACTCACGGAGGTCCCGTGTTGGTTCGTGTCGTGCGGCGCGCCGATTGGTCGGCAGGTACGCAGGGGAGTGACTTTATAGGTATAAGAATTGAAATTTAAATACCGTTAGAGAATAACGATATGGCTTTTGAATTGTGGTTGCTTTGAGGACGCTTTCGCGGGCAAGCCTCGCTCCTACAGAAGCCCGCGTCCCTGTAGGAGCGAGGCTTGCCCGCGAAGAGGCCGTCAGCCCCAACCGAGAATCACCGCTCGTGCAACGCCTCGGCGCGCGCCCGAATAATCGGCTTGAGCAAATAACTGAGTACGGTCTTCTTGCCGGTAATGATGTCCACCGACGCCACCATCCCCGGGATGATCAGTAACGGTTTTTCATCCGTCCCAAGGTGGCTGCGATCAGTGCGCAGTTTGATGATGTAGTAAGTGGTCTTCTTGTCTTCGTCGGTGATGGTGTCGGCGCCGATCTGCTCCAGCCTGGCCTTCAGCCCACCGTAGATGGTGTAGTCGTATGCAGTGAATTTCACCGTCGCTTCTTGCCCCGGGTGCAGGAAGGCGATGTCTTGCGGACGAATTTTGGCTTCTACCAGCAAGGTGTCATCCAATGGCACGATCTCCACCAGATCGCTGCCCGGCTGGATCACGCCGCCAATGGTGTTGACCAGCAACTTGTTGACGATGCCGCGCACCGGCGATGTCACCAGTGTCCGGCTAACCCGGTCTTCCAGGGCCTTGCCAGTGGCCTGTGCCTTGTTCAGGTCGGTGCGCGCTTCATTGAGTTGAGTCAGGGCTTCGCTGCGAAATTTGCCGCGCGTCTCGTCGACTTTGCGCTGCACTTCCTTGATCGCCGATTCGGCGCGAGGGATCGCCAACGTGGTGGCGTCCAGTTGGCCGCGGGTTTCGACCTCGGCACGCTTGAGTCGCAGCACTTCCACCGGAGACACCGCGCCCTGAGCCACCAACGGCTCGGACATGTTGATTTCCTGACGTTGCAGCGACAATGCGTTGCGATACTGAGACTGTTTGGAGGTGAACTCGCGCAGCTCTTGCTGACGCTGGATCAACTGCTCCTGCAGGCCACCGATTTCATCGTGCAGTTGCTGACGACGACTGATGTACAGCGACTCTTCGCTGGCGGCCTGGGTGGGAACAGCTTTGAGCACGTCGGCGGGGAAGTTCAGCGCACGGTCATCGACCTCGGCGCTCAAGCGCTCCACACGCAGCAGCATCGACAGCCGATCGGCCTCGGTTTCACCGACGTTGGAGGCAAACCGCGTGTCGTCCAGCCGAATCAGCGGCGCGCCGGCCTCGACGATTTGCCCCTCGGTGACGAACAGCTCGGAAACGATACCGCCCTCAAGGTTCTGGATTTTCTGGATCTTCGACGATGGAATTGCCTTGCCGTCGCCCTTGGTGACTTCATCGATTACCGCGAAGTTGGCCCAGAGCATCAGGAACACGAAGAAGCCGATGATCGCCCAGATCGTCAATCGCACCACGCGCGGGGCGTCTTCGATCAGCGCTTTGTTGACCTCGGGAAGGGGCTGGCCTTGCAGCGACGCGGAGCCTTTGAAATAGCGGCGGATGGAATCTTTGACCCCGGACTTAAGCAACACTGATCTGCCCCTTCTTCAACGCTTCCATGACAGCGGCTTTCGGGCCATCGGCGAGTATCTGCCCACGGTCGATCACCAGCAGACGATCCACCAGCGACAACAGCGAAGCCCGGTGCGTCACCAGCACCACGGTCTTGTTTTCCACCACCGCGGCGAGGCGTTGCTTGAGGCGTTCTTCGCCGGTGTTATCCATGGCGCTGGTCGGTTCGTCCAGCAACAGGATCGGCGGGTTGAGCAACAGCGCTCGGGCCAGGGCGACATTCTGGCGCTGACCGCCGGACAGGTTCTGCCCACGCTCACCGACTTGCAGCTCATAACCTTGCGGGTGCAGACGGGCGAATTCGTGAACGCCGGCCAGTTCCGCGGCTTGCAGCACCAATTCGTCTTCGACATAGCGCGCGCCCGACACCAAATTATCGCGCAGGGTACCGGCGAGCAACTGGATGTCCTGGGGCACGTAGCCGATGTTGTGGCGCAATTCGCTGACGTCGATCTGACGGATATCCACACCATCCACCAGCAACGCGCCGTCGTCCGGTTGATAGAGGCCCACCAGCAATTTGGCCAGAGAGCTTTTGCCCGAGCCGCTGCGGCCGATGATGCCGATCTTCTCGCCGGGCTTGATGATCAGGTTGATGCCCTTCAGCGCGGGGTTCTGCTGATCCGGGTAAGTGAAGCTCAGCTGACGGCATTCAATGGCGCCTTGCAGCACCTTGCGGCTCAGCGGGCGCTCGTCGAAATTGCGCTCCTGCGGCAGCTCCATCATCTGATCGACCGAGGTCATGGTCACGCGGGCCTGCTGGTAGCGGGTCAGCAGGCCGGACAACGAAGCCAATGGGCTGAGGGCACGACCGCTGAGCATGTAGCAAGCGATCAAGCCGCCCATGCTCAGGTGGCCGTCGATGATCTGGTACACGCCGAAGACGATCATGATCACCCCGGCCAATTGCTGGATCAGCAAGGTGATGTTCATCGCCAGACCGGACAGCATTTTCACCCGCAGCTCGAGGCGGCTGAGGGTGCCGATGGTTTGTTCCCACTGATACTGGCGTTCGCTTTCGGCGTTATTGACCTTCACCGCATCGAGACCGGCGAGGGTTTCGATCAGGCTCGACTGACGCTCGGCGCCCAGGGCCATGGTTCGTTCCATGGTCGCCACCAGCGGCTTCTGCAAGGCATAACCGATCAGCAAGGCAATCGGGAACGCCAGCACCGGAATCCACACCAGATGCCCGCCCAGGATCGCGATGACCATGAAGATCAGCAGCGTAAACGGCAGGTCGATCAGGCTGGTGAGGGTCAGCGATGCGAGAAAGTCCCGCAGGCTCTGAAACTCATGGATGTTCTGGGCGAAGCTGCCGACACGGGCCGGGCGGTATTTCATGGCCATGCCGACGATGCGCTCGAACAGCGTCGCGGAGATGATCAGGTCGGTTTTCTTGCCGGCCAGGTCCAGGCACAGGCTGCGCAGGCTCTTGAGGATCAGGTCGAACAGATAAGCACCGGTGATGCCGATGGCCAGGACCCAAAGGGTCGACTCGGCCTGGTTCGGCACCACGCGGTCGTAGACATTCATCACGAACAGCGGCGCGGCCATGGCAATGATGTTGATCAGAAAACTGGCGGCGATGGCGTCGACGTACAGCCAGCGCGAACGCTTGAGCGTGTCGCGAAACCACGAACGCGCGCGCGGGATCAGCGTGCCGTGGTTGACGTCGAATTTGTGTTGGGGCTGGGCGAAGAAGACTTTGCCGCTGTAATCGTCGGCGAGCAGTTCACGGCTGACGCAAACCTCACCACCATCGCTTTCGCTGAGCAGCAGGCGAGCCTGGTCTTCACCTTGCCAGCCAAGCAGCACCGCGCTGCGACCGTCCTTGAGCAGCAATAGCGCCGGCATGGCAATCGCCGGAATCTGCTCCAGCTTGCGTTGCAACACCCGCCCTTGTAGCCCGGCGCGAGCGGCCGCGCGGGGCAGCAGTTCGACGCTCAGGCGTTGTTTGGGTAACGGCAGGCCGGTGGTCAGCATCGCAGCGCTGGCCGGTTTCTGGTGCAAAGTGCAAAGGGCTAGCAGGCCGTCCAGTAACGGATCGTCATGCAGCGCGCGCGGATCATGAATGAGTTGAACTCGACTGACTTCTGATTCCACGCTCGACACTCTTGGCTAACGATTAAAATGAGGCAGGACTCAATTCATCCCGGGCAGCTGGACCTTGGGCTTCACGTCGTTTTGCACAACGGATGCCAATGGTGCGACCACGCCCTGACTTTTGAGCAATTCGCCCATGGTCGCCTTGATTCGGTACTGAGTAAATAACTGAATGTTTTTGATCTCGGCCAGCCGACGGGAAGCGCTGAACAGCTCGTTTTCACTGTCGAGCAGATCGAGCAAAGTGCGTTCGCCGAGGCTGAACTGTTTCTGGTAAGCACTGCGTACACTGGCGCTGCGATCGACATATTGCTGGGCGATCGGCACTTGGGCATTGGCGTTGTTCAAGGCATTCCAGGCCAGGCCCAGTTCTTCATTCAGTACGCGCAGGGCGTTGTTGCGAATATCCAGCGCCTGGTTCGACAGGTAGGACTTGGATTCCAGATCAGCCTTGTTGCTACCACCGGCGAACAAATTGAAGCGCATGCGCAGCATGGCCTGCCATTCGTTGCTGTGACCATTCTGACCATCAATATCGTTGTCGGCGCTGCGACCCAGTTCGGCATCGAAGCGCGGGTAGAAGCTCGACTTGGCGGCTTCGTACTGCTTCTCGGCGGCGGCGATATCGGATTCGGCGGAGCGCAGGATCGGGCTGTTTTCCAGCATCTGCGCCCGCGCTTCATTCAGGTTGGCCGGCAACAGCGCCATGAAATCGGCGGGCCGCTCCAGTTGATCGGGCATCTGGCCGACGGCGCTGAGGAAGTTGGTTTCGGCATCGGCCAGGTTGGTCTGTTCAGTGATCAGGTTGTTGCGGGCCTGGGCCATGCGCGCATCGGCCTGATCAAGGTCGGCGCCGCTGCCCACGCCGCGCTGGGTGCGCAATTTGATCTGGTCAAGAATCCGTTCGTGGTTCTTCAGGTTGTCTTCGGCCAGGCGCACGAATTCGCGGCGGGTCAATACATCGAGATAGACCTGAGCGACGGTCAGCCCGGTACGTTCTGATGTGCCCAGCAAGGAATAAGCGCGGGAATTAACGGTGGCTTGTTGACGCCCCACTTCGCTGGACGTCGCAAAACCGTCAAATACCATCTGCGACAGACGTAAACTTGACTCGCTACGGCTCAACGTTTCCCAGTGGTTATTGTTGCCAGCGGCGCGGGTGGTGACGCTGTCAGTGCCTTCGCGACCGTAACCACCGAGCAGATCGACCCGTGGCAGGTATCCACCTTTGGCGGCCTTTAACTGATAATCCGCGGCCAATCGGCTGTTAACCCCTGCCTGAATTTCCGGATGGACGTCCAGCGCCTGCTGCATGGCCTGCGGGAGGCTTTGCGCCTGAACAAAGCTGGCGGCAAGGGCGAAGGGTAGAACCTTGAACAGGTGCAAACGCATAGTTGGAATTTCCCGGGACTTCTTGTCTTGAATCACTGCAAAACGTGGCGCTGCATCGGATGATGGCAACCGGAATGACCGTATGTCGGAAAGTTAAAAATCGGAACTGGGTCACACACTGTAGAACAGGTCGCCGCTTAAATATCAATGTGACATTACTGGGACGATTGTTTAGGATGGCTCCCATAAGGTCAATAGTTTGGCATAAAGTTAATTTCGAAAAAATATAGCCAAATTATTGACTATAACGCGTCAAAGTTATGCACCAAATATTTTGAAAGTACATCCAGCCCCGATCGGCGAACACGCTGACCGGTACATGGAAGTCAACTGAACGTGACACCCGGAGAGTCTTCAATGAGCAGTGTTGTTGCCATCGTCAAAAGCATTGTTGGTCAGGTTTTCGCGGTGTCGCCAGAAGGCATCCGCCGCGTACTCGTTGAAGGCGACCGGTTGTTGGTCGGCGATCAGGTAGACACCGGTGCCGCCGGCGCCATTACGCTCGAACTGGCTGATGGCCGGACTCTGGACCTGGGCCGCGACACTCAGTGGAGCGGCAGCGATCCGGATTCCAGCACCGACCTTGCGCAAGCCACTGCACAAGCCGCGCCATCGGTTGACGAATTGCAGCAAGCCATCGCCGCCGGCGTCGACCCGACCACCGCTCTTGAAGCCACCGCGGCCGGCCCTACGGCTGCGAGCGGGGGCGGCTCTACCGGTGGTGGCCACAGCTTCGTGGCCCTGGAGGCAACCGCTGCCCGGGTCGACCCGACTATCGGCTTCCCGACAGAGGGCCTCGCCACTGCTGCCTTGGCAACACAAGACACCCTCGGCGGTCAGACTGCCGATACCAGCACCAATGCCCTGCGCGAATCGACCCTGAGCCTGAGCGCCACGCCGACCATCACTGAGGCCGGTGGCGTGCTGGTCTACACCGCGACCCTGACCCAGGCGCCGCTGACCGACCTGACCATTACCCTGTCCAACGGCTCGGTGATCGTGATTGCAGCCGGCCAAACCACCGGCACCGTCAACGTTCCGCTGGCACCGAACGACACTGTTTATAACGATCCGACCCAGATCAACGTGACCGTCACCGGCACCACCGGCGGCAGCGGTATCGTGGTCACCCCGCCGACTACTCCGGCCGTGACCCAGGTCACCGACACCGTCGACACCACCACCGTCACACTGTCAGCGGGTTCGACCGTCACCGAAGGCGGGCAGATCACCTACACAGCGACATTGACCAACCCGGCGCAAACGCCGGTCACCGTCACTCTGTCCAACGGTTCGACCATCACCATCGCCGCTGGCAACACCACCGGCAGCGTCAACGTTCCGACGCCGGCCAACGACGTCTACAACAATGGCAGTACCGTCAGCACCACGATTACCGGCGCGACTGGCGGCAACTTCGAAAATCTGGTGCCGAATCCAACCCCGGCCGTCACCACCATTACCGATTCTGCCGACACCACCACCGTCACGCTGACGGCGGGCTTGACCGTCACCGAAGGCGGTCAGATCACTTACACCGCGACCCTGACCAACCCGGCGCAGACGCCAGTCACCGTCACCCTGTCCAACGGTTCGACCATCACCATCGATGCCGGCCAGACCACCGGCAGCGTGAACGTTCCGACGCCGGCCAATGACGTCTACAACAATGGCAGCACCGTCAACACCACGATCACCGGGACTACCGGTGGCAACTTCGAGAATCTGGTGCCGAACCCGACTCCGGCTGTCACCACCATTACCGATTCGGTCGACGACACTGGCCTGACCCTGTCCGCCACCGACAGCGTCACCGAAGGCGGCCAGATCACCTACACCGCGACCCTGACCAACCCGGCGCAGACACCAGTCACCGTGACCCTGTCCAACGGTTCGACCATCACCATCGAAGCCGGTAAAACCACCGGTTCCGTGAACGTCGACACCCCTGCCAATGACATCTACAACAACGGCAGCACCGTCAGCACCACAATTACGGGCGCTACCGGCGGCAACTTCGAGAACCTGGTACCGAGCACCACGCCTGCCGTCACCACCATCACCGACTCGATCGACAACACCGGCCTGAGCCTCAGCGCCACCGGCACCGTCGTCGAAGGCGGCCAGATCACCTACACCGCCACCCTGACAAACCCGGCCGGCACGCCGATGACCGTGACCTTGAGCAACGGCTCGGTCATTACCATCGAAGCGGGCAAGACCACCGGCAGCGTGACCGTCGATACGCCGCCCAACGACGTCTACAACAACGGCAGCACCGTCAGCACTACGATCACCGGCACCACCGGCGGCAATTTCGAACAACTGACCCCGAGTACAGAGCCAGCGCTCACCACCATTACCGACTCGAAAGACGACACCGGCCTGAGCCTGTCGGCGTCCACCGAAGTGGCCGAAGGTGGTCAGATTCTGTACACCGCGACATTGACCAATCCGGCCGGCACGCCGGTCACTGTGACCTTGAGCAACGGCGCGGTGATCACCATCGCCGCTGGCGCGACCACCGGCAGTGTGAGCGTCGATGCGCCTGCCGATGATGTTTATAAAGATGCCGGCAAGGTCGAAGTCACCATTACGGACGCCGCGGGTGGCAACTTTGAGAACCTGGTGACGGACCCGGCGGCAGCGGTCACCGAGGTGACCGATACCCTCGACACGTCGACGGTCAATCTGACGGGGACGTCTACTGTCGCTGAAGGCGGGACCGTGGTTTACACCGCGTCCGTCAACGCACCGGTCACCGGTTCGCCAGTCGTTGTGACCCTGTCCAACGGCCAGACCATTACCATTCCGGTTGGCGCCAGCAGCGGTTCTGTCAACTTCACCGCGCCGAACGATGCGCTGGCTGGCGGCGGCTCGTTGAGCGTGAAGATCGACGATGCCAAGGGCGGTAACTACGAGAAGCTGGAAGTCGACGGCAAGTCGGCGGACACCTCGATCACTGATACCGCTGACACGACTAACCTGTCGCTGACTGCCAGCGGTTCGGTGGATGAAGGCGGCCAGATCACCTACACGGCAACCCTGACCAATGCAGCCGGCACACCGGTCACCGTGACCCTGAGCAACGGCGCCGTGATCACCATCGAAGCGGGCAAAACCACCGGTTCCGTGACCGTCGATGCGCCAAAAGACGACGTCTACAAAGACGCCGGCACCGTCCAGGCAACCATCAAAGACGCGACTGGTGGCAACTTCGAGAACCTGGTCGCCAGCGATACACCGGCAGTCACCACCGTTAACGACACCATCGACACCAGCACCGTTTCGCTGACTGCCACCGCGAGCGTCGCTGAAGGCGAGACCGTGGTTTACACGGCGTCCGTATCGGCGCCGGTCACCGGTTCGCCGGTGGTTGTGACCTTGTCCAACGGCCAGACCATTACTATTCCGGTTGGCGCCAACAGCGGTTCTGTCAACTTCACCGCGCCGAACGATGCGCTGGCTGGCGGCGGCTCGTTGAGCGTGAAGATTGACGATGCCAAGGGCGGTAACTACGAGAAGCTGGAAGTCGATGGCAAGTCGGCGGACACCTCGATCACTGACACCGCTGACACGACTAACCTGTCGCTGACCGCGACCGGCACCGTGGATGAAGGCGGCCAGATCACCTACACCGCGACCCTGACCAATGCGGCCGGTACACCGGTCACCGTGACCCTGAGCAACGGCGCCGTGATCACCATCGAAGCGGGCAAAACCACCGGCTCCGTGACCGTCGATGCACCAAAGGACGACGTCTACAAAGACGCCGGCACCGTCGAAGCGACCATCAAAGACGCGACCGGCGGCAACTTCGAGAACCTGGTCACCAGCGATACACCAGCGGTAACCACCGTTAACGACACCATCGACACGTCGACCGTCAATCTGACGGCGACCTCAAGTGTGGCTGAAGGCGGAACCGTGGTTTACACCGCATCCCTCAGCGCACCAGTCACCGGTTCGCCAGTGGTCGTCAGCCTGTCCAACGGCCAGACCATCACCATCCCGGTCGGCTCGAGCAGCGCCAGCGTCAACTTCACCGCACCAAACGATGCCCTGGCTGGCGGCGGTTCCCTGAGCGTCAAGATTGATGACGCCAAAGGTGGCAACTACGAGAAGCTGGAAGTCGATGGCAAGTCGGCGGACACCTCGATCACCGATACCCAGGACACCACTACCCTCAGCCTGTCGGCGACTGACTCGGTCGCAGAAGGCGGTTCCATCGTTTACACCGCGACCCTGACCAATGCCGCCGGGACTCCGGTGACCGTGACCCTGTCGAACGGTGCAATCATCACCATCGCCGCCGGTGCGACTACCGGCAGCGTGACCGTCGACGCACCAAAGGACGATGTCTACAAAGACGCCGGCACCGTCGAAGCAACCATAAAAAGCGCGACCGGCGGCAACTTCGAGAACCTGGCCACCAATCCGGCGGCTGCGGTTACCGACGTCACCGATACCCTCGACACCTCGATCGTCAACCTCACGGCGACGTCTACCGTGGCCGAAGGCGGGACCGTTGTTTACACCGCCTCCGTGTCCGCTCCGGTCACCGGTTCGCCGGTGGTTGTGACCTTGTCCAACGGCCAGACCATCACCATCCCGGTCGGTTCAAGCAGCGCCAGCGTCAACTTCACTGCACCAAACGATGCGCTGGCCGGTGGCAGCTCGCTGAGCGTGAAGATCGACGATGCGAAGGGCGGCAACTACGAGAAGCTGGAGGTCGACGGCAAGTCGGCGGACACCTCGATCACCGATACCCAGGACACCACTACCCTCAGCCTGTCGGCGACCGACTCAGTCGCTGAAGGTGGTTCCATCGTTTACACCGCGAGCCTGACCAACGCCGCCGGCATACCGGTCATCGTGACCTTGTCGAACGGTGCCGTCATCACCATCGCCGCTGGCGCGACCACCGGCAGCGTGAGCGTCGATGCGCCTGCCGATGATGTTTATAAAGATGCCGCCAAGGTTGAAGTCACCATCACAGACGCCGCTGGTGGCAACTTTGAGAACCTGGTGACGGACCCGGCAGCAGCGGTCACCGAGGTGACTGACACTCTCGACACTTCGACGGTCAATCTGACGGCGACGTCTACTGTCGCTGAAGGCGGCACCGTGGTTTACACCGCGTCCGTCAACGCACCAGTCACCGGTTCGCCAGTCGTTGTGACCCTGTCCAACGGCCAAACCATCACCATTCCGGTTGGCGCCAGCAGCGGTTCTGTCAACTTCACCGCGCCGAACGATGCGCTGGCTGGCGGCGGCTCGTTGAGCGTAAAGATCGACGATGCCAAGGGCGGTAATTACGAGAAACTGGAGGTCGACGGCAAGTCAGCGGACACCTCGATCACTGACACCGCTGACACTACCAACCTGTCGCTGACCGCGACCGGTACCGTGGATGAAGGCGGCCAGATCACCTACACGGCAACCCTGACCAACGCGGCCGGTACACCGGTCACCGTGACTCTGAGCAACGGCGCCGTCATCACTATCGCTGCCGGCGCTACCACTGGTTCCGTGACTGTCGATGCGCCAAAAGACGACGTCTATAAAGACACCGGCACCGTCGAAGCGACCATCAAAGGCGCGACCGGCGGCAACTTCGAGAACCTGGTCGTCAACGATACACCGGCGGTGACCACCGTTAACGACACCATCGACACCACAACCGTTTCGCTGACTGCCACCGCGAACGTCGCCGAAGGCGAAACCGTGGTCTACACCGCATCCGTCAGCGCACCAGTCACCGGTTCGCCAGTCGTTGTGACCCTATCCAACGGCCAGACCATCACCATCCCGGTCGGCTCGAGCAGCGCCAGCGTCAACTTCACCGCGCCAAACGACGCCTTGGCTGGCGGCGGTTCCCTGAGCGTCAAGATTGACGATGCCAAGGGCGGTAACTACGAGAAGCTGGAAGTCGACGGCAAGTCGGCCGACACCTCGATCACCGATACCCAGGACACCACGACCCTCAGCCTGTCGGCGACTGACTCGGTCGCAGAAGGCGGTTCCATCGTTTACACCGCGACCCTGACCAACACCGCCGGGGCTCCGGTCACCGTCACGTTGAGCAACGGCGCCGTGATCACCATCGCCGCTGGCGCGACTACGGGCAGCGTGACTGTCGATGCGCCGAAGGACGACGTCTACAAAGACGCCGGCCAAGTCGAAGTGACGATCAAAGATGCCGTGGGCGGCAACTTTGAAAACCTGGCCACCAATCCGGCGGCTGCGGTCACCAACGTCACAGATACCCTCGACACCTCGACCGTTAATCTGACGGCGACGTCCACCGTGGCCGAAGGCGGGACCGTGGTTTACACCGCGTCCGTGACATCGCCTGTCACCGGTTCGCCGGTGGTTGTCACCCTGTCCAACGGCCAGACCATCACCATTCCGGTCGGCTCGAGCAGCGCCAGCGTGAATTTCACTGCGCCGAACGATGCTTTGGCCGGCGGTGGTTCACTGAGCGTCAAAATCGACGATGCCAAGGGTGGTAACTACGAGAAACTGGAAGTCGATGGCAAGTCGGCAGAGACCTCGATCACTGACACGTCGGACACCACAACTCTCAGCCTGAGCGCAACCAATGCCGTGGCTGAGGGCGGGTCGATTGTTTACACCGCGAGCCTGACCAATGCGGCCGGCACACCGGTCATCGTGACCTTGTCGAACGGTGCCGTCATCACCATCGCCGCCGGCGCTACCACCGGTTCCGTGACTGTCGATGCGCCGAAAGACGATGTCTACAAAGACGCCGGCCAGGTCGAAGTCACCATCAAGGACGCCGCAGGCGACAACTTTGAAAACCTGGCCACCAATCCGGCAGCGGCGGTCACCGAGGTGACTGACACCCTCGACACCTCGACCGTGAACCTGACCGCGACGTCCACCGTCGCCGAAGGCGGCATCGTGGTTTACACCGCGTCCGTCAGCGCACCAGTCACCGGCTCGCCGGTGGTTGTGACCCTGTCCAACGGCCAGACCATCACCATTCCGGTCGGCTCGAGCAGCGCCAGCGTCAACTTCGCTGCGCCTAACGATGCA
This sequence comes from Pseudomonas sp. GM102, assembly GCF_000282555.1. NCBI lineage: Bacteria > Pseudomonadati > Pseudomonadota > Gammaproteobacteria > Pseudomonadales > Pseudomonadaceae > Pseudomonas > Pseudomonas sp. GM102. Next base: position 33,233 of record NZ_AKJB01000122.1, read on the forward strand.
CTGGCCGGCGGCAGCTCGCTAAGCGTCAAGATCGACGATGCGAAGGGCGGCAACTACGAGAAACTGGAAGTCGACGGCAAGTCGGCGGACACCTCGATC
>NZ_AKJB01000123.1:0-50227 GCF_000282555.1 Pseudomonas sp. GM102
GTCAGTGGGCTTTTTTGTGGGGGAGTGTTTATAGCAAAGAGCAGATTCATCTCGTTTTCTTATAGAGCAATGCATCAACCACGACGCCTAACGCTGACGAGTGCTCACGGCGATTGGGGTAGTAAAGATGGTAACCAGAAAAGGGTTGGCACCAATCCTCCAACACCCGCACAAGGCTACCGTCGGCAAGTTCATTCGCAACCATATCTTCCGGCAGGAAACCCAAACCGCATCCCGCAACGGCAGCGCGCAGAATCGGTACGCTACTGTTGAACGTCCATTGCCCTTCGACACGTGCCTTGAGTTCGTGACCATCCTTTTCAAAATCCCATTGCATCAGGCTCCCATGGGTGGGCAGGCGCAAATTGATGCAATTATGTGCGGCCAGATCACCTGGCTCCTTCGGATAAGGCCGCTGTTTGAAATACTCAGGTGATCCCACAACGGCGATGCGCAACGGCGGGCCGATTGGCACGGCGATCATGTCCTTGGCCACCTGATCGCCCAGACGCACACCGGCGTCGTAGCGCTGTGCGACGATGTCGGAGAGGGCGTAGTCGACGGTGATCTCGACCTTGATATCCGGGTAGGCGGGAAGCACCTTCAACAGCTTGGGCCAAAGGATGTTGTTTGCCGCATGTTCGGAGGCTTGAATACGCACATTGCCGGCAGGGGTATCGCGAAACTCGCTGACCGCCGCCAGTTCCAGTTCAATCTCGTCGAACCGCGGCGCCATGGACTGATACAACCGCTGACCGGCCTCGGTGGGGGAGACGCTCCTCGTGGTTCGGGTCAGCAGTCGAACGCCGAGCCGTGCCTCAAGAGCACGCATTGTATGGCTCAGCGCAGACTGCGAGACGCCCAGCTGTGCGGCAGCACGAGTGAAGCTGCCTTCGCGGGTGATGACCACGAAGGCTTGCAGATCGTTGAGGTTGGCGCGGGACATTGATGAGAACCTCTCATGCGGAGCGCGGGATTATTCTATGTAATCAGGTTCCGCATGAATGCGCGACCACAACGAACCCATCACAAGGTTCTGGCGTAGAACGGCGTCAACTTGCCGAGTGCAGCGTCCACATACTTGGGAACCCAGTAGGTTTCGATGTGCGTGGCGCCGTCGATAATGAACAACTCCTTGTCCTTGGTGCCGGTGGCCTTGGGGAACGCATCCTGGGTCATGTACAGGCTGTCGGCCTTGCTGCCCGCGATCATCAGCAATGGCTGGTTGATCAGTTCGATCTGGTTGGTGGCGTCGAAGCGCATCAGATCCAGCAGGCTGCTCGTGGTGTATTTGAAGGTCGAGTTAGGGTGGGCATGGGTCTTCCAGTAGTACTCGTAACCTTGGCGATACAAGGCGAACGGCAGTTTGGCGATCTGCTCGTCTGTGAGGTTGGCATCACCCGAATAAAGCACCTCGCCGCCGGCCGCTTCCTGGGCGCGGGCAGCGGAAGCCTGTTGTAGACGTTGTTGGATACTGTCCAGTTGCGAGTCATTGTAGCCATTGCGACGAACCCGCCCAGAGTTGAACATGCTGAGCGTCGCCACCGACTTGAATCGCTTGTCGGTTTGCGCGGCAGCCAACGAGTAACCACCGCCACCGCAGATGCCGAGCAGGCCCAGACGCTTTCCGTCGACGCCCGCATACTGCGTGATGAAGTCCGCCATGCCGTGGATATCCTCGATGCGGTACGCAGGCTTGTCGATACTGCGCGGTTGGCCGCCACTTGCGCCTTGATACGCGGCATCCGCGGTGATCGTGATATAGCCTTGTTCAGCCAGTCGCTGGGCATACAAACCGGCCACTTGCTCTTTCACGCCCCCATTGGGGTGCGCCACCACCACGGTCGGATAGTTCTTCTTCGCGTCGTAGTTGGTAGGCGTGTAGACATTGGCAGCGATGTCCAGGCCATTGAGCTTGTAGCTGACCGGGTGGATGTTGACCTTGCCGGGCTCGTTCTTGGTAATGGCGCCGTCGTAAGCCAACGTAAACGGGTTCTTTTTGTAGTCCGCAGCCCCGGCTTCGCCAGCCGAGAGACCGACCAGCGCCGACATGAGCGTGGCTTTCAGAATGGTGTTTTTCACTTGAATCTCCTGAGCGATCAAGGGGGAAGTTCAAAAAAATGGCGTGTGCTCTGGTCAATCCAGATGTTTTTCTTTGAGAAAACTCGACACCAGATCGGCAATTTGCACGTTGTTCAAATCCGACATGGGGAAGTGGGTATTGCCGTTAATGCCGATCTCCGGCAAGTGAATCAGCCGTACGTCGCCGCCGTGCCGATTGACCGCGTCACGCCATAGCCGGGCCATCTTCAGCCGAGCGCGCCAACTGTCCTGTGCGGGGAGGTCAACGGCTTGTTCCGGGATGTTGTCGCCGTAGAGGATCAGGATCGGAATGCGCGTGAGTGCCATGAATTGTTCCTTTGGCACCGCCGTGCCTTGCACCGTGTCGAACGCACTGGGTATCGGCGCCGGCACTTCACCCTCGGCAAACATGAAGCTGCTGCCAGGCTCGAACGCCACAATGGCCTTGACCTTGTCGTTCTTGATCGCCGTCAGCCAGCCCGGTCCGCCGCCCTGCGAATGAGTGAACAAAATGCCTGGGCCGATTCTGTCGAAGAGCGCCGACACGCCATCGGAAACCACGCCCATGTCGAACGGCCCGGTGTTCGGCGTCATCGCACGAAAAAACTGTTCGCGGGTTTGCGCATCCTGAGCCACTTGCACGCCATTGAAATAGTTGGGCCACAGGCCGATGCGGAACTGGTTGAACCACAGTTGTTCGTCCGGCACAGGTTTGAGCGTCGTCTCGACCATGCTTCGCCCGGCATCGCCACGCCGAGGCTGATCGATCAGATAGACGCCGTAGTGGCGGCGCAGAAAGATGTTCTGAAAGCCTTCGCGGCCGTCGGCGGTGGTTTCCCAGGTCTTGGAAAACTGACCCGCACCGTGCCACATGACGATGGGCAGTTTTCGCGCATCGACCGGGATTTGGTAGAACGCGTAGGCGTGGTCTCCGTGGTAGGTCTGGCCGTCGGGCGTCATCGGCTTGCGCGGATTGAATATTCCCGGCGCGGTGGTCATCGTTCCCCCGGCGGCGAAGCTGCCTTGTGTCTGAATCAGCAATGAGCCTGAGCCATCGGGCTGGTTCGCACATGCCGCCAACAGGCTCAGCAGAGTGATGCCCAGCAGTTTTTTTGCAGGCTTCATGTCATTTCCCCGAGGCCGCGAGTGCCTGCATCAGCGCCGTGTTCGCACGTTTGGCAGTCTGCGCATCGCCGTGCGCCTTCAGCCGCTCGATAACCTCGCGCAACTGTGCCGCGCTGAGCCCCACGCGCAGGCTCGCCAGCATGTGCGAGCGCAATTGCGATTCAACTCCCGGCGTCGCCGCCAGCGCCCCGACGGTCGCCAGTTCGCGGCTTTGCCAGTCGAGGTTGTCGCGCTCGAAGATGTCGCCGAACAGGTGGGTTTGCAGAAACCGGTTGATCACCGGGGCGAACTCGAACACCGGCCCTTTGACCGGGCCACCGGAAATTTTCGTTTGATTCGCCGTGCCGGCCGCCAGCAGATCATCACCGGTTGGAATGGCCCGGCCCGGCTCATGCCCCAGTGCATCCTCTATGCCGCGTTGTTTGCGCGCTTGCACTACCGTCATCAGCTCGTTCAAGGCATTGAGGCTGCGCGGGAAGCCGACGTAGGCATAAAGCTGAACCAATATTTCCCGGATTTCGCTGACGGTCAGGCCTGCATCGAGACCCTGGTTGAGCGCCGCGTTGAGATTGGGCATGTCGCTGGTCGCCATGAACGCTGCGATCAGGGGAATGGCCTGTTGTTTGCTCGACAGCGTTTCTGCGGTGGCTTGCGTGCTGGTCATGGCTGGCGATGCCTCGGCTGTTTGAGTGGTAACGTTGAACATCGCCCCAAGGCTTAAACACAGCGCCATCAGCGCGGGGAGAGGACTGGTCTTGTGTACGTCAGTAGTCATCGTGAAAGGCTCCGTCCGTTGCTGGTCTCTGCGATATCGCTAGATCGTACGGAGGATGGTTGTGGCGATTAACCCCAATATTGCGCAAGGACTCCTGAGTAGAACTCATGAATCGGCTTTTCAATTACCGCTGAAAACCTCACGTCGAGCAGCAGGAGCGGAGGCTTCACGGTTTGTGGTGGCATCCCCCGAAAGTGCCGAGCGAGAGGCGTCGACACATTCCGTAACCTCATTTACCGGTCTTGTGCTGGCGATTGACCGGCGTATTGCGCATCGGAGACTTTTTCTGCCCAAGTCACAGTCTTGCCGTTCTCGGCTTCAGCGATCGCGATATGGGTCATCCCATTACTGGCTGTGGCGCCATGCCAGTGACGGATGTGCGGCGCAATCCAGACAATGTCGCCCGGACGGATCTCCTGACGCGGGCCACCCTCTTGCTGCACATAGCCGATCCCTGCGGTGACGATCAGTGTTTGTCCCAGCGGATGGCTATGCCACGCGGTGCGCGCTCCGGGTTCGAAGGTCACCGTGCCGCCGCCGATGCGCGCCGGCAGGTCCCCCTTGAACAGACCATCAACGCGTACCGAGCCGGTGAAGGTTTCCGCCGCGCCCTTGATCGAAGGTTGAGAGCCATTCTGGGTGATGCGGATTTCGCCGGCGGCCTGGGCTTCAGCGGTCAAGAGCGATAGGGCAACGAGTGGTGCGATCAATTGGTTCATCGGATGAACTCCGGTCAGACAGTGAAGCTGCTCCGCAAACAGAGCAGCGCAGGGCAGGCTCAGAGCCCGCTCAACCATTCATTCACGCGTTCCATGGTCTTGCGCTCTTGCTCACCCTCCATCACAAATCCATCCATCAGTCTGGACTTCGGCGCATGTGTTTCGAGGACGCGGCGGCTATTGCCCAATCCGTATCCGCCGTGGGTGTTGAAGGGGATGAGGGTTTTGCCGGACAGGTCGTGGGCGCTCAGAAACGCACGCACGATCGGCGGGGCGGTTTCTCCCCAGATCGGAAAGCCGAGATAGACCGTGTCGTAGTCGGCCAGTGCGCGAACCCTGCTTTCCAGCTCGGGTTCGAAGCCGCTGTCGCGCTCCTGGCGCGCCTGTTCCACAGTTTGCAGATAATCCTCGGGATAGGCGTCGGCCGGGCGAATCTCGAAGAGATCGGCACCCAACCCGCGCTGGATAAGCCCGGCGACTACGCGGGTATTACCCGAGCGCGAAAAATACGCCACCAGAATCCTCGACCCCGAACGCGGCGTTTCGCTGTCGGTTTGCGTATCGGCAAGCGCCAGCAGCGGGGCGCTCGCAAGCGCGGCAATGATCGTGCGCCGCAGCGGATCATGATCGTTGCTCATCGCCCGACGCGCGCCTTGAGAGATTCGGGATACCGCTCGCCTTCAATGTGTATTTGCGCCAGTGCCGTATCGATAGCCTTGAGTTCGGCCGCGTCGAGCTTGATGTCCGAGCCGCCGAGGTTTTCTTCCAGTCGATGCAACTTGGTCGTCCCGGGAATCGGCACAATCCACGGTGCCTGGGCGAGCAGCCAAGCCAGCGCGATCTGCGCCGGAGTGGCCTGCTTTTGCGCCGCGATCTGGCGGATCAACACCACCAGCCCTTGATTGGCTAGCAGTGCCGGCTGGCTGAAGCGGGGCACGATGCTGCGAAAATCGTCGCTGCCGTAAGTGGATTCCGTCGACACTGTGCCGGTGAGAAAACCCTTGCCCAGCGGACTGAACGGCACGAAGCCGATCCCTAGCTCCTTGAGTGTCGGCAGAATTTCCTGCTCAGGCTCACGCCACCACAACGAATATTCGCTTTGGAGCGCCGTGACTGGTTGCACAGCGTGAGCACGGCGAATAGTTTGCGCACCGGCTTCCGACAGGCCGAAGTGCTTGACCTTGCCTTCGTCAATCAACGCCTTCACTACACCGGCGACTTCCTCGATAGGCACGTCCGGATCAACCCGATGCTGATAAAGCAAATCGATGAAATCGGTCTTCAGTCGGCGCAATGAACCCTCGAAAGCGACCCGAATATGCTCCGGGCGGCTGTTGAGAATCTGCTGTTTATTGTCGGCACCGAAGGTAAAGCCGAACTTGGTGGCGATGACCACTTGATCGCGAACCGGCGCCAGTGCCCCACCCACCACTTGCTCATTCAGGTAAGGGCCGTAAACCTCGGCGGTATCGAAGAACGTGACGCCTCGGTCAACCGCCGAGCGGATCAACGCAATGGCTTGTTGCGTGTCCGTCGCCGGGCCGTATCCATGGCTCAAACCCATGCAGCCCAAGCCCAAGGCTGACACTTCAAGTACACCGTTTCCGAGTGTGCGCTTGTGCATTTCGATCTCCCGACGTTCGCGTTGGGGGAACAGTAAGCGAGCTAACAAGTGGGCACTAGATGGGAAAATCGGCAAGGGTTCATGAGGTTTGCTCATCAGTCCCAACGGAGGGGGAAAGTGGCGACTGGGTCTTCACTAACGCGCAGGCGCTCCGTGTAAGGACTGCTCATTTCCCATGCAGAATTCTGTTCCCGGCAGAGGAACAGGCTTAGCGTCCGCTTTCGATAGGAAATAATCGAGAGTTCGCTTGTGGCCGACCGCTGCCCTTCCTGACAGGCAGAATTCAACCCATAGCCGCCACTCAAGGATTTCACCGCCGACTACTCTAAAGCCAAGTCAGATTTCAACTGTGCACGGTCAGACATCGAGCGTTACGTCAGCCTCTGGGAAACCGATATGACAAATCCTCAAAATAATGCCGAACCCGACGAGGAATTAGCTCGGTTGATTATGGGGAAAGGTCCCTACACCTATCTATTGCTGCTCTTGCTAGGGTTGATCCTTCTGTTTCCCTTTCTTGAGGAAGGTATATTTGCTCGTACCTTGCTCGGCATTCTTTTTTCGATCGTGCTGCTCGTGGGGGCTTTCGCCACCCGGCAGACTCGGCGGGGGTTCATTCTCAAACTGGGCCTGGCGTTGCTTGGGGTTGGCCTTCAATGGACGGCGTTATGGGCAGGGAGTATCGCGATTCTTAGCCTTGCCGGGATAGCGTATACGGCGTCTCTTGCCGTCTCGTTTAGCGGAGTGCTTTTCTACATTCTCAAGCGGGGGCCAATTACAGCGGGCAAGCTGCATGGCGCGCTGGCGGGTTACATCATGCTGGCTTTCGTTTGGTCCTTCGTTTATGCCCTGGTGGAGATATACAGCGCTGGCTCATTCGGTCCTGTTCCCCTCGACTTCGCACAGCCTGGCACGTTTTTCAAATTAATCTATTTCAGCCTCACGACGCTCACAACCACGGGTTACGGAGATGTTATCCCGTTGACCAATCACGCCCGCTCACTGGTAATGGTCGAAGAGTTTTCAGGCGTCTTTTACGTTGGTGTTGTGATCGCTCGTTTTGCCGGTCTTTATCCATCGAATCAGGCTAAGTGACGGACGACCGATTGCTGATGGCCCAGCGACCGGGCTTTTCTGTTTTCAGATCAAAAGATCGCAGCCTTCGGCAGCTCCTACGGTAGGGAATTCCTGCGTTGGCTTTAGCAAGCCATTCGCAGTTCACCGAACCACAGTCACTCCGGCAACCCAGCCAGCCGCAACCCATCGGCAAACCGCGCAAGATCCTCAGGACGCTGGATTGGCAGCCAGTCTTTCAGGTTGGAGACGCGCAAGGACGGATCCAGCTCGTGCAAACGCTGCATCGCTTGCTTCGCTTTGTCCATGCGTCCGCTGAGTGCATGACTGGCCGCCATCAGGGCAACCGATGCCAGGAGGCAGGGCAGGTTACCCAGCGCTTTTTCCGCCCAGGCGGAAGCGGGATCGAAGCGTCCGGCGAAGAAGTGTGCGAGTGCCATTCCAACCTGCATCCTGAACATTTCCGGATCCAGCGGACTCAAGCGAACGGCATGGGTTAAATCCGCAATGGCGGCATCTGTTTCACCGCGCAGTGCGCGCAGGATTCCGCCCAGGTACCAGGCGGGGGCGAGGTTGGGGTTGAGCAGGCGTGCCCTGTCGAGCAGGGCAATGCCGCCATCGACATCGCCGGCGAGATGGCCGAGTGCATGTCCGCCTCGCGTCAGCGCCACCGCATCGTCCCGGCCGAGCGCCACCGCCAAACGCGCAAGTCGTGCGCCCTCGGCGATCTCTTGAGTCCGATCGGTCATCCAGCCATTCAACTTGCGCCAGAAGTGGCACCAGGCTGCCATGCCATAGGCCGAGGCGAACTCCGGATCGAGCTCGATGGCCTTGTAGAACAACGGCAGCGCTTGCTCGATGGCTTCGCGGGTGCCGTTGTGCAGTTTCGGCATTCCACGCAGGTAATAGTCGTAGGCGTCCAGGCTTTCCGTCGGTTTGCGCTTGGCGCGCTCGATTTCCGCCCGTTCCAGCTGCGGTGCTATGGCGCCGACGACGCTTTCGGCGATTTGATCCTGCAGCTCGAAAATGTCGTGGAGCATGCCTTCGAAGCGCTCCGCCCAGATATGCGTCCCGGTTGTCGCGTCAATCAGTTGCCCGGTGATGCGTACCTTGTTCCCGGACTTGCGCACGCTACCTTCCAGCACGTAGCGCACGCCGAGCGTCTGGCCGACGCCCTGGACGTCCACGTCCCGACCCTTGTAGGTGAGGCTTGAAGTGTGTGCGATGACGAACAGCCAGCGGATACGCGACAGGGCGGTGATGATGTCCTCCACCATGCCGTCGGCGAAATACTCCTGCTCCGGATCGCCGCTCAGGTTGTGGAAGGGCAGGACAGTAATGGAGGGTTTGTCCGGCAGGACGAGGGTGGGCGCAGGCGTTTGCTTCAGGTCCACGGGCGTGGGTTCTTCGATGTCAGGCTGTCGCGTTTCCCCGACCTCATCCACCTTGATCTCGCCGACGAAGCGGTATCCCTTACGGGCAACCGTACGCACCAGGCGTTGCTCTTCGCCGGTATCGCCGATGGCCTTGCGCACCGCATTGATGTGGCTGGTGATGGTCGATTCCGAGACGATCCGGCCGCTCCACACGGCCTTGAGCAGGTCGTCCTTGCTCATGACGCGATCGCGGTTGCTGACGAGTTGCAGCAATAGATCGAAGACCTGCGGCCCGACAGCCACGACTTGCCCGCGCAAGGTCAGTTCCCGGCGCTGCTGATCGAGCACGTAGTCTTCAAACACGAATTGCAAGGTGAGGATCCCCTGGTCGAGCGCCCTCGACTCCGTGTCTGAGCTGGCGGTGGGTAAGTGGTATCGATAATACGGCAGCGCCTGACCCGCTGCACCGTTTGCGGCAAGGGAGACCCGTCGAATAACTGTTTTTCTGGACGAAAAACCAAGCTTCCTTGAAGGCAAAATCAAGGCCGGTACAAGGACGTTCCTGACGCGCACTGGCACTCTCGATCTACGTCGACAGCAATGGTTGCAGTCGAGAAGCGGAGAGAAACCATGAAGATCGTCGTCATTGGAGGCACCGGCCTCATCGGATCGAAACTTGTGCACAACCTCCGCGAGCGCGGCCATGACGTGCTCGCAGCCGCCCCCAGCACGGGCGTGAACAGCATTACCCGTGAAGGCCTGGCCCAGGCGATGGATGGCGCCGATATTGTCGTCGACGTGGCGAACGCGCCTTCGTGGGAAGACCAGGCCGTTCTCGAGTTCTTCGAAACGTCGAGCCGTAACCTGCTGGCTGCCGAGGCGGCCGCTGGCGTTCGCCATCACGTGGCCCTGTCGATCGTGGGCAGTGAACGGCTTCCCGAGAATGGCTATTTCCGGGCCAAGGTCGCGCAGGAAAACCTGATCAAGGCGTCCGGCATTCCTTACACCATCTTGCGTGCCACGCAGTTCTTCGAGTTTGTCGGCGGCATTGCGCAGGCGGCCACCGTCGGCGAGGAGATTTGCCTGTCGCCGGCGCTGATCCAGCCGATGGCGTCCGACGACGTGGTGGCGGCGCTCACCGAGGTCACGCTGGCAACACCGGTCAATGGCACGGTCGAAGTCGCCGGTCCCGAGGCCATGCCGCTCGACGAACTGGTCAGGCGCTTCCTGCGGGCTACTCAGGACACGCGCAAGGTGGTGCCGGACGTGCACGCGCGCTACTTCGGTTCGGTGCTCGACGATCAATCGCTGACCCCCGGCAAGAACCCACGCCTGGGCGCGGTCCGCTTCGAGGACTGGCTCGGTCAGTCGACGGCTCGGTAACGGGCCGCGCGCTCACACCACCTACGCATCAAGGAGCATTGCCATGGTTACCCGATTTCTCTTGGCCGCTGCCTTCGCGGCGCTGTCGATCAGCGCAGCGTCGGCCGCCGAGCCGCCCGCAGGCAAGGTGACGGTCGTATTCGATCGGCCCATTCCCAACCTCCCTGGCAAGAGCATGAAGGGCGTGCTGGTCGAGTATGGGCCGGGCGCCGCGTCGCCGTCCCACACCCATCCGAAAACGGCGTTCATTTATGCCACGGTCCTGGAGGGCTCGTTTCGCATCAAAGTCAAAGGCGAGCCGGAAAAGATCTACAACGTCGGCGAAAACTTCGTAGAAGAGCCGGGCTCCGTGCACGAAGTCAGCGCCAACGCCAGCGACACGAAGCCAGCTCGCCTGCTGGCCGTGTTCGTCCTCGACAGCAACGAAAAGGAGCTCGTCACCCCCATCAAAAAGTGAGCCGATCAACGCGCTCATCGACGCTCGACAGCCGGGCGGCAGGTCACTGCCGTCCTGTGGCTGCTGCGAATCCTTGGCATTGAACAGGAAACAAGAACATGAACTCGCTTCAGGACAAGGCCGCCATTGCCACCGGCGCAAGCGCCGAGATCCCTGTCGTGGTGGCGCGGCAAAGCAAGAGAAAGATGATCGGCATCCTGCTGTGCATCGGCGCCGTGGTGGTCGTGGCCGGCGGATGGGCCATGGCGTTTTCGAGCGGTTCGACCTCCACCGATAACGCTTATGTGCGCGGCGACCTCACCTCGCTCGCGGCCAAGGTTGCTGGCTATGTCACGGCGGTCGAGGTCGAGGACAACCAGACCGTCCGGGCGGGTGACGTCCTGTTTCGGATTGACGATCGGGACTATCGCGCACGGCTTGCGCAGGCAGTGGCCAATGTCAGTGCTGCCGAGGCTCGCCTGACCCATGTCGATGCCGAAACCCAGCTTCAGCGTGCTCTGATTCGACAGGCCGAAGCCCAGCGACGCTCGGCCTCCGCCGAGATGAATCTGGCGACCAAGACCCATGATCGCAGCCAAAAACTGATCGTCAGTCACGCGGTCAGCCAGGCCCTGGTCGATGAAACCGGCACGGCACGCTCCAGAGCCGAGGCGACGGTGTCGGCAGCTTCGGCAACGGTCGAGGCTCAACAGCAACGCATCACCGTCCTTGTGGCCCAGCGAGAAGCTGCCGTCGCTGCTGTGGCGCAGGCACAGGCCGCGCGCGATCTGGCCCAGATCGATCTCGACAGCACCGTGGTACACGCGCCTGTTGATGGCGTTATCGGTAACCGTCAGGTCCGCGTCGGCCGGTTCGTTACGCCGGGAGGGGCCTTGCTCGATATCGTGCCGGTCAATGATGTGTGGGTCGTGGCGAACTTCAAGGAAACCCAACTCGAACATATCCGCCCCGGTCAGCGCGTGCGCATCACGGTGGACGGCTATCCCGACGGGGCACTTGAAGGCGTGGTTGACAGCTTTGCACCGGGTAGCGGGTCGGCGTTCAGCTTGCTGCCCACAGACAACGCAACAGGAAACTTTGTGCGTGTCGTGCAGCGGGTTCCGGTCAAGATCCGCCTTGCCCACAACCCGTTGCCGGGTCGTATCGTCCCTGGCCTGTCCGCGCGTGTCGAGGTTGCGCAAGGGGACGGCTCATGAGCACGATTGCCAGCGCCACGCGGAGCAATGCCAGCGCCACGACCGGTGTCCTGCTCATGGCGGGCATCGTGCTCGCCACGCTGACGGAAGCGATCGCCAGCACCGTTTTGTCGCTCGGACGCAGCGACATCATCGGCGACACCTATGCAACGCCTGATGAGTTTGCCTGGCTGGATATCGGCTACATCGCGCTCAAGCTGATCGGGTTCATGACCGCCCCTTGGCTGATGAACCGTTTCGCTGCGCGTCATGTGATCATCAGCTCAACCTTGGTCATGGGCCTGGCGTGTGGCATTGCCGCGATCACCGCTCGGCTGGATTTGCTGGTTGCACTTCGAGTTATCCAGGGCTTCGCCGGCGGCACCCTGCTGGTCGGGGGCCAGGCGATCATATTTCGCTCTTTTCCACGGTCCCATCAACCCATCCTTCAAGCGCTGTTTGCCATGGGGTCCGTTGTCGCGCCCGCGACGCTTGCCCCGGCGCTTCAAGGGTGGTTGATCGATAGCCAATCCTGGACTTGGATCTTCTTCAGCGTTGTCCCGATTGCCTTGGCGGCTGCCGGGTTTGTGCTGATCGCAGACGGCCCAATGCCCGCCAAGGCCCGGCACCGTCCGTTTGACTGGATCGGCTTCTCGCTGATCTCTATCGCCCTGTTGTGTTTCACCTACGTTCTCAGTCAGGGCAGCCGATGGGACTGGTTCGAGGAGCCGCGCATCCTGTGGCTAACGGTGATCGGCACCGCGGCTATGCTGGCATTTCTCGGCCAACAAGTGTTGGCCAAAGGGCAGGGGCTGCTGGACTTCACCCTGTTCAAAACGAGCGATTTTTCCTTCGCCTTTATCGTCAGTTTTGTCGCCGGCGCCGCCTTGTTCGGCAGTGCGTTCCTGATTCCGGCGTTCGCCCTGTCGGTCCTCGGATTCACGCCTACCGATGCCGGTCAGCTGCTGTTGCCCAGTGGCGCGTTTTTTGTCGGCGCGCTGCTCATATCGGCCTGGCTCATGCAGGCCCGCCGCGTTGCGCCATTCGCCACCGTGCCCTTTGGAATCCTGATGATTATGGTGGCGATGTGGATGCTGTCCGGTTCGACCAGCGAAAGCGGCGCGGACGACATGATGGCAGCCATCCTGTTACGCGGCCTGGGGCTTGGCTTCCTGTTTCTATCGATCACGCTGATCGCTTTCAGCCACCTCAACAGCCGAAACCTCGCTGGCGGAATAGGCCTTTTCAATACGGGGCGCCAGTTGGGTGGCCTTATCGGGGTCGCAGGGCTCCAGACACTGATCGACCATAACGTCGTCACCAATGCCGTGGTCCTCGGCGCCAACGTCACCCCAGGCGGGGCCGCGGTCATCGAGCGGATGACGACCACGACAGCCATGCTGAGCGCGGAAGGAATGGATGCAGTGGCCGCGGGCCGGGCAGCGACGAGCCTTCTGAGCCGGTTGGTGACAAGTCAGTCCACGGTGATTGCCTTCGACACAGCGTTCGTCGCCGTGGCCCTGCTGTTTGTAATCGCCGCCCCCATTCTGGTCGGCATCAAGATCGGATTCGCGCGATACGAGAAAGTGCGCGCTTCACGAGCAGTTGCGTGAGACAGCCCCGGCCCGAGCCTTCGACAGCTCCTACAGTCACCTCGTTTCCCTGGGCTATGTCGCGTTGCTGCAATTCCTCCAGGCTAGACAAGGGCTTGCAGGATGACAAGGAACGTTATACGACATCACTGTTGCTTTTAAACGCGACAGTGATGTCGCCAAATAGTAGTTAGGCGTATTAGTTGGAGGAGTTGCAATGACAACAATCGATGTGAAATCCCGATTCGAAGCAAAGCTTCTTCGTCCGGCAAAGCTTGGTAATGATACGTCGTGGGCGTTCGTAGTACTGCCAAGAGACGCGAGTGAACAGCTTCCGAGGCGAGGAAGGACGACAGTTGAAGGCACAATCAATGGGCACCATTTCCAGGCAACCCTTGAGCCGGATGGTCAGCTGAGCCATTGGCTGCAGGTAAGTAGAGAGTTACACGAAGCCGCAGGGGCGGCCGTTGGGGATATCGTTACACTAGAGCTAACCCCTGTGAAGAAGGAACCCGAGCCTGACATCCCACCAGATTTTCAGGAGGCACTGGCAGCCACTCCTGAGGCTCGTAAAGTTTGGAACAATACGACGACCATCGCACGAGTAGACTGGATACACTGGATTACTTCAGCCAAGCAACTTAAGACGCGCGCAAAACGAATTGGTGATGCCTGCGATATGCTTGCATCCGGCAAGAAGCAGGTTTGCTGTTTCGACCAGTCAGGCTATTACAGTAAGGCCTTCCGTGCGCCCGAGGCAGAAAATTTTTAAATGGAACATTCCGTTGAATACGTCTAACAAGGCGCTGACTGGAACTCGCAAAAGCTACGCTTTTGCTCGCCTGTTAGCTTAATCGTTAGGGGGCACTCAATGGTCACGAGATGGGAATGCGTCTGTAAAAGTGAATCATGAGCCTGATCCAATAAGCGAAGCTCAATGGGCATGATCCGTATATTTACTTAAAGGACATCCTCACGCGCCTGCCGACACAACGGGCGAGTGAGATTACCGACATGCTGCCGCATCGCTGGGTGCCCGTAGGGTGAATCCACAGTAAGTCCGCCCGGCGGATGGGTTCAGCGGCATGCCTGCCAGCGACCAACTACACTTTCTCCAGCCAGTCTGGGCAACCGTCCGGGGGCACACTCCTGGAGGAATCATGACACGGAAAAATGTCTCCAGCCCCGAACCAGCGGGCACGAAACCCAATGCGCTATTGAGCCTGCCTGACATAGGTGCTCTCGCGGAGATATCCATCACCGATCCTGACAAAACGCACCCTGCGTGGATCAAGGAGCAGTTTCCTGAGTACGTGGACCCGCATGCAGGGCATGAAGCCAGGACGGTTCGCGAGATTAACCACAAAGGGCATGTTGTGCGGATCGTGACCACCTACCAGGTGGAGGTTGATGGGGCTCCGGTCCAGGCACATCTGTTTGTGGACGATGCGGGCCAGGTCCATACGCACGCCACCCCATTCGTCACTTACGGATCGGCTCTCGACTTGATGACGGCGGTGATCGATGCCTATCCAGAATCATTCGCCAAGGGCGATGGCGACGGGGGAGAGCACCCAGACCACCCCGTCCACCATGAGCACGGAGCACATCATGATCAGGTCTAATGCGGTCAAAGATCTCCCGGCGCTTAAGAAATACGTCGAAGGGGTAAAGCGACTCAAGGACCCCGCGCAGAATCCCTGGCCCGGGCAGGCCAACCTGTCGATTTATGACTCCTTCGTGGCCTGGCACCACCGGGCCATGATGATTTCAACGCCGGCCGGGCAGATGGCCAGGAATGCCGCGCATGGCGGGCCATCATTCTTGCCGTGGCATCGCTACTTCCTCGTGCGCCTGGAAACCTTGCTTCGCAAGGCGATAAACGACCCACACTTTCGAGTCCCGTACTGGGATTGGAACACTGACGCGGAACTTCAGGACCCGAGGACTTCACTCATCTGGTCCGATGAGTACCTGGGGCAGTTCGTGAATGGGAAGTGGCGGGTGCGATTGACGGGTAATGGCCGCACCATGGACCTGGACGGGGTAAACCGCCCCCTGGTGCGTTATTTGGGCGGCGGTGGGTCGCTGCCCAGTCGAGCCAATGTGCGCAAGGTCATCGATGAAAACACGGTGTATGACAAAGCGCCCTACAACGCGGCGCAGTCCACCGGTGGTGCGCGCAACAGCATCGAGGGATGGGCGGGCGAAGAACGCATTCATAACAACGTCCATGTGTGGGTCGGTGGTGACATGGGATTGTCGTCCTCGCCGAACGACCCAGTGTTCTTTCTGCATCATTGCAATGTCGACCGGCTCTGGGCTGCATGGCAAGCGAAGCATCCTGCCGCCGCATACGTACCTGCGGGGAATGCCCCGGATACGCTCAAGTTCCATCGGATAGATGACCCGATGTACAGCCCTTTCCCGGAAAAGGTGACGCCCCGGGATGTGCTGAATTACAGCCAGTATTACAAGTACGACACCTTGGGCGATTTGCTTTGAATAGCATCAAACGGAGGCGCCTGCGGTGATACTGAACGGCTGCTCTTCCAGACTGGTTTGTATCAACGCAGCCAGTTGTCGGGTGGCAGGCGCCAGGTGTTCTGCGCCACGATAAAGCACATAGCCGAGGGTCGGCAGCGTGGGTAGGCCGGCAATGACGGCGAGATGTCCTGGCAGTCCAATGCGGGTTCGCAACGTGACGCCCAAACCGGCAGCAACGGCCGCCCAGATTCCACCCACGCTGGGGGTGGTCAGTGCGATTCGCCAGGGAATCCGCGCCTCATCCAGTGCCTGGGTTGCCGCGCTACGCAACACGCAAGGGGCGTCGAACATGATCAATGGCAGGGGGGAATCTACAGAGCAGTTAAGCGGTTGCGTATCACGAGATCCGATCCAGTGCATCTGTGTTTCACCCAGGCGTGTGGCATAGGGGGACATGTGCCCTGTGTCCCAAGACAGGGCCAGGTCCAGGCCTCCATCGTCGATCAATGCAAGCAATTCGGTATTACGCGCGATCCTGACTTCGAGGCTCACCTTCGGGTACATCTTGACGTAGCGTCGCAGGATGTCGCTGAGAAAGTGTTCGCCAAAGTCTTCCTGAAGCCCTAGGCGTACCGTTGCGGCGGTCTGGCTTTCGTGCAGCGTCTGGAAAATGCTGTCGTTCAGTTCAAGCAGTCGGCGGGCATGGCTGAGCAGGGATTCACCCACCGGCGTCAACACCAACCCCCGACCTGATTTGGACAGTACTGGCGCGCCTATCTGTTCCTCAAGCTTCTTGAGTTGTGCGCTCACGGCAGACGTCGAGCGATTGAGCCGATCCGCAGCCTTGGCAAAGCTGTTGAATTCCACACCGGTTACGAAAGTACGCAGCACATCAAGATCGAAGGTTGGACGGCGCATCGAATCATCCACTAATTCAGGACTATGGCCGCTATTAAATCGGATATTCGGAATTGTCGCGACTTGATAGTTTTCTCTGTCAGTGGGTTTTTCAGGAGTAGACCGCTATGCCATTTGCACGTATTTCATTGCACCGGGGAAAGTCGGCCGAGTATTTACAGGCCCTCTCACAGGGGCTGCACGACGCATTGGTAGAAAGCTTCGAAGTGCCCATGGCCGACCGGTTCCAGGTCATTCACCAGCATGAAGTGGGCGAACTGATATTTGATCCCGGCTACCTGGGCGGTCCACGCAGCCATGACTTTGTGCTGATCGCGATTACTGCCGGCCGCCCTCGGGACATCGAGACGAAACAGCGTTTCTATCGCAACCTGGTCGAGAGACTGAGTCGAGCACCAGGCATCGACTCTGAAGACATCATGGTGGTGATTACCACTACCGCGGCAGATGAATGGTCGTTTGGTGGTGGGCGGGGTAATGATTGTACCTAAGGGGGCATGTGGTCGGCGTAGGAGCTGGCGAAGCCTGCGATCTTTTGATTTTCAGCGGTTTTGAAAATGGCAAAGATCAAAAGATCGCAGCCTGCGGCAGCTCCTACGGAGGTGGCGTACTTCAGGGGGATGCGGTCGGCGTAGAGTTGACTTGAGGGCAGGATAGATAAAGCAAAAGACAGGCTCGAAATAATCAGGCAGCTACCTTATTTCCTGTCACGCCATCGACTTCGGGCATGGAGGTAGGCAGTCAAGTCGCTGTAGCCCAATTGAGCTGCAATCTCTGTCAGCGACTCGCCTTGCAACTCAAGATGCAGTTCCAGTTCTGCACGAACCTGATCGAGTAATTGCCTGAAGGTCGTGCCTTGTTCTTCCAGGCGTCTGCGTAATGTCCTGGGTG
Organism: Pseudomonas sp. GM102; assembly: GCF_000282555.1. Lineage (NCBI taxonomy): Bacteria > Pseudomonadati > Pseudomonadota > Gammaproteobacteria > Pseudomonadales > Pseudomonadaceae > Pseudomonas > Pseudomonas sp. GM102. The sequence goes on from NZ_AKJB01000123.1 coordinate 17,679, forward strand.
TCTGGTGCAGCGTCTTTGCCAGATTGTCCAGATTTGGCGTTTCACCTCTGGCCAGAGAGCGTCGCGCACCTTCGGCAACTTTGGCTGACCAACCGCTGAAATTGCGATGCGCAGCAATCCGTCGATCCAGCTCCTGAGTCAATAACTCCAACATCCCGTGATGACGAGTCTGCATTGGCAGGCTCAAGCTTTGGGCATGGAAATAGAAGCGGTTAACCGGGCAGTCAAACTCGATGCGGTCTCCAAACCATTGGGTGTATTGCTTGTAATACGACGGACGCGAATGCATGAACTTTGCCAGAGTCGGCTGCACATCCTGCCCCGTTCCACGTCGCAATTGCGCGATGGACATCACGCCGTAGTGTTCGATGACATACCGCGCCAACTCGCCTGGCGCATCGATGCACAACTCGATTCCGACGCCGTTTTCGTCATTCACCAACCTCACATTGTCGGTGTCCGATGCAAGCGGTGCGTACCGCGCCCAAAGGTGCATGGACGACAAAACGTCGGGGCTATAGAGGCAAAGATAAGCCAGGACGTGCCAGTCCTGAGGCGTGAACAGCGCGAACAGTTTTAACCCGATCGCCGGATCAATGCGCGCCGCCTCGCGCCAAAGCTGATCCAGTTCGATCAGGCTGTAATCCGTGCTTTTTCGGGAAACCTGGCTGTCAAGGAAGCGCTCCAGGACTTGGCCCAGCCGGCCTCGATGAAAGCGCTGGGGCGGGCGATTGGCCGGTTCTAGCTCAATTCTGTCCATTTCGCGCATTGGGAGGGCTGACTCCTGGGATTCTAATGACATGGCATTGCCCGCAAGGGCCTGAATCGAGAGTGCCATGAATATAACAATGCTCGCCAATAACCCTGCTGTAATCGTGGCCGGGATTTTCCTTGCCTTCATTTTGCTAGAGCTTGCCTGCTCCTCGTTTCGTCAGTCGTCAGGCGGCAAGCGTGACGTGCTCATTGAAGTCGTCGGCTCCGGCATCTTGGTGGCGGTCACGTTCCCTTTAGTCATGTGGCTAAGCGGCAAAATATCAAGTCAGGCTGTACCGGAGATGAAGGACGCATTGGCTGGAATCCCGTGGATTGCAGGATTTGTCTTGTTTTTACTGTTCGATGACATGACCCAATACTGGTGGCATCGCCTGACTCACCGGGTTCCCGCACTTTATGCATTGCACCGTGCGCATCATTCCGCACCCTATATGAGTGTGCGCATCGTCTATCGCAACAACAGTTTTTACTATCTTCTGATGCCCGGCATCTGGTTATCCGGGGTGCTGATCTACCTTGGGCTTGCACCGGTTTATTATGGTTATCTGATTCTGAAAATGACCGTGATCTTCGCTGCACACAGTAGCGTTGCCTGGGACGACAAACTTTATCGCATCCGCGCATTACGCCCGGTTGTGTGGATTTTGGAACGAACCTTCTCCACACCCTCCACTCATTCTGCGCATCACGGTTTGACTGCCGAGGATGGTGTTACCCATTACAAAGGCAATTTCGGCAACCTGTTATTTCTTTGGGACATCCTGTTCGGAACCGCAAAAATTACCCGTCGGCGTCCGCCAGCCTACGGAATTGAACACTTGTCACCGATAAGCTGGAAAGAAGAATTGTTCTGGCCCATCGTGCGTTCCCGCCGCACCGCACCCAAGGTAAACGCTAACCAGAAGGTGGCGCGATGAGCCCTCGGGTTGTTCGGGGGCGGCGTCGTTCTGATCCGTATTTTTTCGCGCTATCTGCATCTGTAATGGGATCAGCCTCCGGCTCACAATGACAGCACGGTCGGCAGTTGCAGTAGCCGCTGCACCGCAAACTCATTACGTAGGAGGCCCCATGGGCAAGATGGCATTTTTCCTGGGTGGATTTCTGGTGTTGACCATTTTGATTGGTGCGCTTGCCACTATTTCTCCGGTGTAAGGAGAGGTGAGTTGCTCATATTTCAGCGAGTTGCTCAGCAAAAAGCCCCGTCTCATTTTTAGGTGAGGTGGGGCTTTTTCTTTTTGAAGATCAAGCGCGGCCCGAGCCCGAAATGACTGCTCCTGGCGTAAAAATACAACTACGCCGAAAAGCCCTGTATCGAATTATTATTTCGTTGTACGTTGAGTCCGCGGGCGGCCATGATCTGAAAGACGTCCCCTAGCCACAACACTCGCAAGGAATGCAGATGATCGATGGTCCCGCCGTTTTGACAGTCTTTTTGGTTTACCTGGCCGGTGTCGTTATTCCAGGACCAAATTTCGTTGCAGTAGTCCACAAAGCGGTGGCGGCTACGCGGTCAGAAGCTTTGGCCTTGGTAGCAGGCATCGTATTGGTCAATTTATTCTGGGCCACCTGTGCAATCGCAGGTATCGGCGTTGTATTTGCTGCGTTTCCTTGGGCGGCGCTGATCATAAAAGTTCTGGGGGCAGCCTACCTGATGTGGTTTGGATTCGGACTGCTGCTCAAGGCCGGGAACAGCGCGCGTGCCCCTTGTAACAATGCTGTCGTCGGAAACTTTCGGCAGTCATTTGTTCAGGGAGTCGTTACGAACATTGGCAACCCTAAATCCATGGCCTTCTATGCCGCTATTTTCTCAGCGGCAGCCCCCACCCACGTTGCACCAGGCACGTTTTTGTCGATGCTGGCAGTCGTAGTGGTGGTTTCGATGACTTGGTATGGAGTGGTCGCAATCGCTCTTTCGCAACCTGAGATCGCCTCAGCGTATCGAAGGAGGAAAAAAGCTATCGATCGACTGTGCGGCGGTTTGATTTTGTCTCTGGGGATCCGGCAGCTGGTTCAATAAGCCCACGATTGAGTATCTATCCTGGCCGATAGATCAGTAAAAACCACAACGCCTCCACACAGGGAGGCGTTGCGGATTTACAGCAATATTGCCCAGATCACCTCAGATCAAACCGGTCCAGATTCATCACCTTGTCCCAAGCCGCGACGAAGTCTTTCACAAACTTCTCCTTCGCATCGTCGCAGGCATAGACCTCAGCCAGTGCCCTCAACTGCGCATTCGAGCCAAACACCAGATCGACCCGCGTACCCGTCCATTTAAGGTCGCCGGTTTTCCGGTCGCGCCCTTCGAACTCCTCGTTGTCGTCCGAGACCGGTTTCCATTCCACACTCATGTCCAGCAGGTTTCTGAAGAAGTCGTTGGTCAACGCTTCCGGCTGTTTGGTGAAGACACCGTGTCGGGTTTGTCCGACGTTGGTATTCAGCACCCGCATACCGCCGACGAGCACGGTCATTTCTGGCGCGGTGAGTGTCAGCAGTTGCGCCTTGTCGATCAGCAAGGCCTCGGCCGGTACGCTGTAGCGGGTTTTGAGGTAGTTACGGAAGCCATCGGCGGCGGGTTCGAGGAACCCGAAGGACTCGACGTCCGTTTGTTCTTGCGAGGCGTCCATCCGTCCCGGCGTGAACGGCACCGTCACGGTCTGGCCGGCATTTTTCGCCGCTTGTTCGACGCCGACACAACCGGCCAGCACGATCAGGTCTGCCAGCGAGATTTTCTTGCCACCGCTGTTGAACTCGTTCTGGATGCTCTCGAGCTTCGCCAGTACGCTCGCCAGTTGCTCAGGCTGGTTGGCCTGCCAGAATTTCTGCGGAGCCAGGCGTAGGCGTCCACCGTTGGCGCCGCCGCGTTTGTCGGAGCCGCGGAAGGTGGAGGCTGCCGCCCAGGCGGTCGAGACCAGTTGCGAGACCGACAGGCCCGAGGCAAGGAGCTTGCCTTTGAGTGCAGCGACGTCGCTCTCGTTGACCAGGGCATGGTCGACCTTCGGAATGGGGTCTTGCCACAGCAGTTCTTCGTTGGGCATTTCCGGGCCGAGGTAGCGGGAGAGGGGGCCCATGTCGCGGTGGAGCAGCTTGAACCAGGCGCGGGCGAACGCGTCGGCCAACTGGTCCGGGTTCGCCAGGAACCGCCGTGAAATCGGCTCATAGATCGGGTCGAATCGCAGCGACAAATCCGTGGTCAGCATGGTCGGGTTACGCCGCTTCGACGGGTCGTGAGCATCCGGAATGATGCCCGCGCCAGCACCGCCTTTCGCGGTCCACTGGTTGGCACCCGCCGGGCTCTTGGTCAGTTCCCACTCGAAGCCGAACAGGTTTTCCAGGTAGTTGTTGCTCCACTTGGTGGGCGTGGTGGTCCAAGTCACTTCCAGGCCGCTGGTGATGGTGTCGCCACCCTTGCCGCTGCCAAAGGTGCTCTTCCAGCCCAGGCCTTGAGCTTCGAGGCCCGCGGCTTCGGGCTCGGCGCCGACGCTGTCGGCAGGGCCGGCGCCGTGGGTCTTGCCGAAGGCGTGGCCACCGGCGATCAGTGCCACGGTTTCTTCGTCATTCATCGCCATGCGCCCGAAGGTCTCGCGGATGTCCACCGCAGCAGCGACCGGATCCGGGTTGCCTTCCGGGCCTTCCGGGTTGACGTAAATCAGGCCCATTTGCACCGCGGCGAGCGGGTTTTCCAGGTTGCGTCCTCCGTCGGTACGGCTGTCCTCATTTTCCCCCGGCTCAGCAACGAGTGGGCCTTCGCCGGGTTCTTGCATGGGTTCCTTTTTGTCTTTTTCGTAGCGGGTGTCGCCGCCCAGCCACTTGTTTTCCGAGCCCCAGTAGACGGACTCATCCGGTTCCCAAACGTCTGGCCGGCCACCGGAAAAGCCGAAGGTCTTGAAGCCCATGGATTCCAGCGCGACGTTACCAGTGAGCACGATCAGGTCGGCCCAGGAGATGTTGCGACCATACTTTTGCTTGATCGGCCAAAGCAGCCGGCGCGCCTTGTCGAGGCTGACGTTGTCCGGCCAACTGTTGAGCGGTGCGAAGCGCTGCTGACCGGAGCCGGCACCGCCACGACCGTCACCGACGCGGTACGTGCCGGCGGCGTGCCAGGACATGCGAATAAACAGCGGCCCATAGTGACCGAAGTCTGCCGGCCACCAGTCTTGCGAATCGGTCATCAGCGCGTGCAGGTCTTGCTTGAGCGCCTGAAAGTCCAGATTTTTGAACGCTTCGGCGTAGTTGTAGCCTTCGTCCGTGGGGTCGGACAGCCGCGAATTCTGGTGCAGGATCTTCAGGTTCAGTTGGTTCGGCCACCAATCGCGATTCGTCGTGCCACCGCCCGCGGCGGCGTGATTGAACGGGCATTTCGATTCATTTGCCATGTGTGCACTACCTTTGGTCGTATTCATCCGGCTATCCGGCCCGGGGTGGGCGTTAAATAGCGACGAGTGAAATCAATGACATAGGCTGCAGCCGTTCGATCAACCGATCGTTGTGGTCACACGGGAAATCTGGATAGCAGCAATCGAGTTGCCTGTACGGTGGCCCACGGCAAGCCTAGTACGCTTCTGACTCATTCGTATTTTTTATCAAGTCTCAACCGGCCGGCTCACGCCAGCGCTCCAGTAAGGTTAGACGCCTATAAAGCAGTCAGCTAATAGGTGGAGTATTGGGGGGTGATAGGCATTTTCTTTTATCTGGCCTGTTGCAATCGTTTCCAGAGCATAAATTTTCGGCGGGTGTTTGGGCCTCTTCGCGGGCAAGCCTCGCTCCTACAGACTGTGTTATTCCCCTGTAGGAGCGAGGCTTGCCCGCGAAGACGACAGCCCAGACACAGCCGCTCTGGGATCAGCCCGAATTCCGTTATTCGCCAAACGGTATCGTATGATGAGCCCCTTTCCATCGACGCCCACCCAAGGACCCTTACCTGATGTCTTTAAGCAAACGCGATCAGGCCCATATCGAACGTCGCCTGGTCGCCACCCTGACCGAGGCGTGTGAAGCCGCCAAGGCAGAAATAGTCGGGTTCTGCTGGCTGACCCACGAAATCGATTACGCGGTCTTTCCCTCCAGCCTGCGGGTGATCTGGGTGTTCGATACGCAGGCCAACAAGGATCAGGCGCTGGCGAGCGGGCAGGGCGAGCGCATGGTCCAACTGACGGCCTTGGCATTAAGTGAAGCGGATAACCCGGTAGCGGCCCATGTGCAGTTCGATTCTGAAGAACAATGTCAGCGCACCCATGCTGGCAACTGGCAGCAACGCCTGGCGCCCAAGCGCTCGACGCGGGGTTGAAACGTGGCCAAGGACATCGAAAATCCGTGCATTTCCGTTTGCCAGCTGAGCGGTGAGTTGTGTGTCAGTTGTGGCCGCACCAAGGACGACATCAGAAAATGGAAGCGTATGAAGCGTCCGGAAAAGATGGCGGCGGCGCAGCGGGCGAGTTTGCGGTTGAAGGGACTGCAGAAGAGGAAGGTTTGAGGGCAATGCCAGTCAGTTAAGTCGAATGCGATCCTGTAGCAGCAGGCTTCGCCAGCTGCTACAGGGGGCGAGGTATCGGAGCCAACCGAGCGCGCTATTCAGCAAGCAGCGCCGCGATCTCACTCACTACACCCCAAGATTGATTTCACGGATTAAATCATCGACAGCCGCGAGCATGAATTCGATCGATGTTTCATCGACGAATTTGCCGTCCTCGATCTTTTGAGTGACGTGGGGAATGACGATTTGCGGGCGGGAGATCACCCTGGAAAGGGTAGCCGATAACGTCTCTCGGAGTTGAGACTGGGCGCGCACCCCGCCGAGCACGCCGGGTGACGAGGTCATGATCAGCACGGGTTTGTTTTTCAGGGGTGAATCGAAGCCCGGGCGGGAAGCCCAATCCAGCGCATTTTTCAAAACGCCAGAGGTGCCGTAGTTGTATTCGGGCGAGCAGATGATCAAACCATCGGCATGTGCAATGGCCTCTTTCAGAGCGGCCACCGATGCTGGCAGCGCCTCTGCTTCGAGATCACTGTTGTACAGCGGGATATCGTTCAAAGTGAAGAGATTCATCTCTGCCTGATCACCCAATCGCGAGGCAAGTGCCTTGAGTACCGCCGTATTCGTTGACTGTGAGCGCAGGCTGCCGGAGATACCGAGCAGACGATGAACGAGCGTGGCCATAAAAATCCTTAACCCGGAGAAATGAAAAAAGGGGGACAACTTGATGTCAGTCAGTTAAGGAATTGAACACCGCAGCCCCTGTGGGAGCGAGCCTGCTCGCGATAGCGGCGGGTCAGCCAACATTGATGCTGAATGTACCGCCATCATCGCGAGCAGGCTCGCTCCCACAAGTTTGCGCACTGACAGGCATTAGGGTTACAGCTCAGGTTTTCTCTGGAGGTGCAGTACCAATCATCACAAAAAGTGCTCGGGCAATCCGGTCACTTTTGTTGCGCCATGCGTGCCGGGTGCCATTCTGGATCACGATCTCGCCTGCCTTTACCAGACGGCTCTCACCGTTATCCAGCTCCAGCCACATTTCACCCTCCAGAATGACTCCGTAATCGATAGTGGGGGTGGTGTGCATGCCCGGATTATCCGCTTCAAAGCTTTCGAACAAGCCGGGCAGTGCGACGCCCAGTTCCTCATAGACCCGGACGCCATCGACGGGGTTCTGCATGACGGTGTCAGGCGGAAAATCATACATGGCGATACTTGTGCCTCCCTGAGGAGGAATCAGTGACGCGTAATCCAGCGTGGGGTCGGGCTCTTTTTCGAGCAGCGGCGGATTGGCGGGAGTGGTCCACAGCTGTGCCATCCCATGCCCCGGGATCGAGGCAAAGGATTGCGCCCTTGGGGCATAGTCGTCTGAAACGAACACAGAGTTGCCCTGTTCGTCGTGGCCGGTCACGATTCTTCTTATCTTCATTCTGGATTACTCAAAGAGGCAGCGAGGGAGGGGAACCGCTCCGCTCGCTGCGTTGTATCAAGGACAGATGACGTAGTTGCTAAAGCCGCCATGGCGGTTTTCGATACCGGTGATCGCGTTGTTGACGTCTTCCAGACTGAAGGCCGTGTTTTCGAAGAATGAGAGATCCAGTACCCCCGATTCAACCATGTCAGCCATGTCCTGGCCTTGCCCTGTCGTGAACCAGGCCGAGCCGCTGATCTGGACATCGTTGTCCATGATCCAGTGAAGGTCGATGGGGACATCACCGGCGATGGCGCCGACGTTGACCAGGTGCCCGCCGCGGTTAAGGGATTTAAGCGCTTGAGTCAGGGTTTCGTGTGGTGCGCCGGGGCCTAGGGCGTCAATGACGACATCGACACCTTCGCCGTGGGTGATTTCACTGACCCACTGGTTAGTCGGGACGGTACCGAGAGTATGGATTTCGATCCGGCCCGGGGCCCCCAGGTCTTTTACCTTTTGGAACAGGTCCTGGTTCCTGGCGGTGCCGAGGATTTTACGAACGCCCATGGCCAGCGCCAGGGCGACAGCGCCCAGGCCGAGTGTGCCGCTGATCCCGTTGATCAGCACGGTGCTACCGGGACCGACGTTGGCCTTGATCAATGCTTTATAGGCGGTGCCCAGATAGCCCAGGCGTGCGGCGGTCTCGAAGCTGATGTTGTCGGGCAGTTTGACCAGGCTGTATTGCGGGGCAGGGATGTACTCGCACAGACCGCCGTAAGGGTAGTCTTCGAACATGCGCGGGCTTTTGGCGGTGAACCCGAAGTAACCGTTGAAGGTATAGGCGCTGCAGGCAATGGTGTTGCCCGCGCGACAAGCCCGGCACGAGCCGCAGTGCCGACCCGGGTTCACATAAACCCGGTCACCGACCTTGAAGTCATAGACCTGGGCGCCGACGGCTTCGACGACCCCGGCAGGGTCAAGTCCGAAAATGGCAGGCAGCTTGGGCAAAGGGCTCTGCGGGAACCATTTGACCCAGTTGGTCAGAATGTTGTGAAGGTTCGGGACGATCCCGCACGCCTTGACCTTGACCAGCACCTCGGTCGGGCGAATCTCGGGGACGGGCACTTGCTCGATGACCATGGGTTTACCGCCTTCATACAGACGTGCGGCGCGCATAGTTTTTGCAGTCATGATGTTCTCCAACACACATATTGTTTTTGTAGTGGTACGTAACCCTGGAGCACGCTTTAAACCCTGAACCTTAACGCAGCCCGTCTTCGCCCTTCACGTCGGCGGCAGCCAGACCGCCCAGCCGTGCATGAATCCGGCCTCCGGTGGCCATCGCCAGGCCAAAAGCGATTTCGCCGCGACGGGGCCCGTCCCATACCGTCATTTCAGCCACACCGAAGTGGCTGCGAACATAGGCCGCCTGGATATGCCCGAGCGGGATCATCACCCGGCAACCGGGGCCGCCGATGGTTTTGCCCGCCGGAACGATCGCCTTCGGATTGCCGAGCGCTTCACGCATTGCCCAGCCACCGGCTTCGTGCCAGACCGCGCCGTGTTCCAGTTCACCGTCTTCACCGACGATTGCACCTTTGCCATAGGCCTGCACGTGTTGGGCACCGCCCAGTGCGTGGATCAGCCGCTCGGACAACTCTGCGCCCAGCCCCCTCAATTCCTGCATGAACGGCAGCAGGTCTTCTACATATTGACCCGCGTAGGGGTTGGCGACCACGGCGGTGGCGACCGCAATCCTGAGTGGGACCGACGAGCGAGGCCCGCCTTCGTGGAACACTTCTTCGATGTCCAGTTTTATCTTACGAACCATCACAAGCGACATGCCTAACCTCCAGAACCGTGAGCTTTATGCAGCTCGTTATTTTTTTAAAACCGGCCTTTTGCATTATGCATTTAATGATGTATGGTGCAAGAAATTAGTTTTTGTGCATAAAAAACAGGAGAAGAACATGAAGCTGATTTCGTACCGCAAAGAAGGAAAGGCCCATTTCGGCGCCGTATCAGGTGACGGTGTGGTCGAGCTGACCCGCCGTTTTGCGCAGGTTCCGGACCTCGCATCCTTTCTGGCCAATCCGTTGTTAGTACAGGAGGCACGTAAAGTCGTAGAGACCGTCCAGCCCGATTACCCGTTTTCCAGCATTCAACTGGAGTCGGTCATACCCAATCCCGGCAAGGTGATTTGTGTGGGCATCAACTATGTGGCTCACGCCGAAGAGGCGGGCCGAAAGGTTGGGGAATTCCCGGTGATTTTCCAGCGTTTTGCCGAAACCCTGCTTCCCCATGGCGAGCCGCTGGTGAGGCCTCAGGTATCAGAGCAATTCGACTTCGAAGCCGAGCTGGCCGTGGTGATCGGGAAGGGCGGTGCGCACATCGATCCTGCCGATGCAATGGATCACGTCGCGGGTTACACCTGCTTCAACGACGCCAGTGTTCGCGATTGGCAGTTCCATACGCACCAGTACGGCATGGGCAAGACCTTCAGAAAAACCGGCGCGTTGGGCCCATGGGTCATTCCAGCGTCGGAAATTCCCGATTACCGTAAGCTGGTGGTACGGGGTGTACTCAATGGCGAGCAATTGCAGGAAGGCAGCCTTTCAGAATTGGCATTCGACATTCCGCATTTGATTTCGTATGTGTCGAAAGCGCTTCCATGGAACCCGGGCGACATTCTGGCAACCGGTACGCCGAGCGGGATCGGCTTCAAGAGAAATCCACCGATTTTCCTGAAACCTGGTGATGTATTCGAAGTGGTCATCACCGAGATCGGGACGCTATCGAACGGCGTGATTGACGAAGCCTAAGCGTTGTCCTCTACACAATCATAAAAACCGGAGGTTCCAAATGCCCGCCTTACCGACCATCAATTTCACCCACACCGGCGTGTTTTGCGCAGACCTCGATCGTATGGTCGACTTCTACTGCCGCACCTTGGGCTTCATCGTCAGCGACAAGGGCGTGGCCTCGACCGGTCATCGTCTGTTCTTCATGACGCAGAACCCGGAACTGCATCACCAGGTCGTGCTGTTTGACGGCAAACCTGTCGATCTGCCATTCAACCCGATCAATCAATTGTCGTTTCTGCTCAATTCCCTGGATGACCTGAAGACTTACTACCAATTCGCCAAAAAAAGCGGCATCGAAGGGATTGTCCAGGTGGATCACGGGAACGCCTGGTCGATCTACTTCAAAGACCCTGAAGGCAACCCGATCGAAATGTATGTCGATGCGCCTTTCTACACCGCTCAACCCTGCAAGGAGCCGCTTGATCTCGAACTGCCGACCGAGGTCATCCTGGCCCAGACCGAAGCCATGTGTAAGCGCCGCCCCGGTTTCCAGACGCGAGAGCAGTGGATGGATTCCATTCGGGCGAAGATCGCAGAGCAGCGGGTTCGAATCGGCTGATGGTTGTTGAGGTCTGGTTGATGGGCGTGCGCAAGCCCGTTCATCAACCAGAAGTCACACGGGATAAAAACAAAAAGCGGAGTAGACGATGGACTACGATGTCATCATTGTTGGAATGGGTCCGGTGGGTGCTCTATGCGCAAATCTGGCCGGCATGTGGGGGCTGAATGCGCTCGTCGTAGACAAGTCCGAAACGGTGTACACCAATCCCCGGGCCATGGGTTTTGACCATGAAGTGATGCGTGTCTTCGGCAATATTGGCTTGGCCAATGAGATCGCCGAGCATGTCATGCCTTATCGGCCTTCGGAGTACCGAACAACCGGTTCCCGGCTGATCAAGCGCATCGATGCGGCCAAGCCGCCCTTTGCGCTGGGGTGGGCGCCTAACTACGTGTTCTCGCAACCACCGGTCGAGCGTGCACTGCGCGGCAAAATTGCCGATTTGAAGTCCGTCACCGTTGAACTCGGTTCAGAAGTGCTGTCGGTCGACTCCAGCGGTTCCCAGGCGCAGGTGCGCATTCAAGCCAAAGACGGGATTGAGCGCACGGTCACAGCTGATTATGTATTGGCGTGCGATGGCGGAACCAGCCCGATCCGCACCCGTCTGGGGCTGAAGATGGAAGATCTCGCGTTTGACGAGCCGTGGCTGGTGGTCGACGTGATCCTCAACGAAGGGGCGGGCGAGCATCTGCCGAAGACCAACGTGCAGTTTTGCGAGCTGGCCAGGCCGTGCACGTTTGTCGTCGGCCCCGGTCGGCATCGTCGCTGGGAATTCATGATCAATCCTGATGAACAGCCTTCGGAAATCTCACAGCCTGAAGCGATCAAGAAGCTGATCGCTCGTTGGTTGCCGGAGGGTGACTACCAGCTATGGCGGGCCTCTGCGTATAGATTCCACGCATTGATCCTGGAGCAGTGGAAGGCCGACCGAGTGTTCTTCCTCGGGGACGCGGCCCATATGACGCCGCCGTTCCTGGCACAAGGCATGTGTCAGGGGATCCGCGATGCGCTGAACCTGGTCTGGAAGCTTGCGCTGGTGAAAGGAGGGCTGGCAGCCCCTGCGTTTCTGAACACCTACCAGACCGAGCGAATTCCCCACGTCCGCCAAACCACGATGGCGGCCAAAGAATTTGGTGGGGTGATCTGCGAGCGCGATAGCGAGAAAGCCGCGATTCGGGATGCACGGTTGATCCAGCAGATGACGGAGAACCCTGACGGGATCATCAGGCAATCGCTGATTCCCGGTTTGTCTCAAGGCTTTGTCGCGCAAGTCGCGCCGGCCGGTGAGCTGTTTCCTCAGCCGATGGTCATCAACCATGCCGGCAAGCAGGCGCTGCTCGATGAATTTACCGGCCAGTCCTTTCGCGTGGTCATAGCGCCCGGGTTCGACGCCAGCGCGTTGTTGAGATGCCTGCACAGCAGTCAATCGCTAAAAGGTTTGCCCATCCATGTCGTGCGGTTGGTCAGCGCTCAACAACCTGGGGCGCGCACTGCCGATGATTATCAGGAGGTCGATGGCGTACTGGCGCAATGGCTTGAGCGTCGAGGCTGTAATGTCGTCATCGTGCGGCCGGATCACTACGTGTATGGCGGGGCGGTCACGGTGGCCTGGGCGATGGAGTTGCTTGAGGGAATGGAGCTTGCGCTGTGGTGCAAGGAGCCGGAACAGGCTGCGCAGGGTCATGGCGGCGCGAGCGATACGACGCTCAGGTTTGCACAGGCGCTAAGCCAGTAACAGGAATAGCCCTTCGCTTCGCACTGTCCACGAAAGCAGTGACGAGGCGAAGGGCTTTTTTCTGCACATTAACCTGGCACCCCAGATTACCTGTGGGAGCGGGCTTGCTCGCGAAAGCGGTGTGTCAGGCGACATCAATGTTGACTGACACTCCCTCTTCGCGAGCAAGCCCGCTCCCACAGGTATTTGCGCTGAGTTCAGTAGATGTGGATTGATCTATTGAAGCGTGGCCTGTTGGCGTTCGATCGCTTCGACGGTTCGGCCCAGGGTGTCCTGAATGTGATTGCGCAACAGCGTCACGGCTTTCTCGGAGTCACGCGCCAGGGCAGTCTCCATCAGTTCCTGATGCTCATTGCCCTTGTGTCTTGGGGTGATCCGCTGCTTGGCCGAAAAGCGCCGGTAGCGCTCGGCCCGGTCAAACAGGGAGTCGATCATCTTCAACATCAGCGGTGAAGGGCAGGCGGCGAACAGCGCAAAGTGGAAAGCCTTGTGCCGGGTGGACCATTCATCATCGAGCACGAGTTCGCCGCTTCCGAGTTTTTTCTCGATCAGATTCAAGCGATGAAACGCACCCAGCACGTCGGCTTCCCACGTGTCATCGCCATACTGAATGGCATCTGCCAGCGCCTCGCATTCCAGCAGACAACGCATCCGCGTGATGTCCCGGAAGTCCGTCGTGGAAATAGGCGCAACCCTGAACCCCTTGTTATCGCTGGCTTCGACAACGCCATCCTGGGTCAGTCGATTGAGCGCTTCACGAATAGGGGAGCTACTGAGTCCATAGGTTTTGGACAGCTCTGCGACTTTGAGTTTTTCGCCGGGGGCCAGCTCACAGCAAACAATCGCTTTTTTCATCTTTGCCAACGCGACATCGATCAGCGGACTGCTGGGGGAGAGGATCATGGTCGTGGTCATCCTGAAATTTTGCACTAAACGGATTTTATGCGCAAAAAACAGTTTAGTGCAAAGGATGAATATTGCTTCTTGCGCATGAATTTTCCTTCGTCGCAAGGAGAAAATTTCAGAACAGTCTTCGCAGCGCTCTAGTCCGGCCCTGAGCCTCCTTCCCTGAAGACGTGGTCAGTCTGCACCACTTCCTCCTCCTGCTACCCATCGCGCCACGCCCATGAACCTGGGTTCCCGAATCTGCTTGACATTGAATTTGCGCAGGAATATTTTTTGTGCACAAAGTGATTTGTAGTGCAGCAAAATGTTTTTTACGCACAATGTTTCTCGGGCGTAAAAACGGGCAACGAAGGAGCTCACAGCGGTACGCAGCCCCAGTGGTATTCGCAGCCGATGTTGCGAGTGGATGACCTTTTACAAAAACAAAAAAACAGGAACATCTCCATGAAAATAGCCAACCAGCGGCTCTGCCCGTTGCCGGTTTCCAGCCTCGCTTGCGCGGTCAGCGCAACGGTCCTGCTGAGCCTCTCGACGCCATCGCAAGCCTTCCAGATCGACACCGGCAATCCCGATCTTTCGGCGAGTTGGGACAATACGATCAAGTACAGCAACGCCTGGCGCGTGAATAAACTCGATCACAAGGTCGCGGTCGGGCCGGGCACGGCCAACAGCAATCCCAACCTGGACGATGGCGACCGCAATTTCGATCGCGGGCTCATTTCCAATCGCCTGGATCTGCTGTCCGAATTCGACATCAAGTACAAAGACGTCGGTGCCCGTCTCAGCGCGGCGTCCTGGTACGACAATGTCTACAGCCACGACAACGATAACGACTCACCCGGCACCGCCAACTCCGTAAGCGTCGATCACGATGAGTTCACCAGCGACACCCGGCGCATCCACGGCCAACGTACAGAAATCCTCGATGCCTTTGTCTACGGTTCAAAGGAAATCGGCACCACCTCGTTGTCCGGGCGCTTGGGGCAGTTCACGCAGATCTACGGCGAAAGTCTTTTCTTCGGCGCCAACGGCATTGCCAATGCGCAGTCCACTGTCGATCTGGTGAAGCTGCAGTCGGTGCCAGGTTCTCAGTTCAAAGAGATTCTGATGCCGACCAAACAGGTCTCGGGTAACTGGCAGCTGAACGATACGGTCAGCGTCGGCGCCTACTACCAATTCGAGTGGAACAAGACCCGCCTTCCCGCAGCAGGCAGCTACTTCAGTGGTGCGGACTTTGTGGGTGAGGGCGGGGAGCGGGTGTTCTTCCCGACCGGCGAACTGCGCCACGGCAAGGACATAGACGCCAGGGATTCAGGACAGTTTGGTGCACAACTGAAGTTCGCCGTCGAGGACTGGGAGTTCGGCCTGTACGCCGCGAAATATCACGAAAAGACCCCGGTGTTTTACTTCCGTCCGGCCGCGCTGGTACCGGGGGCAAATGACACGTTCGTCAACGTTTATCCCGAGGACGTCAAAGTGTTCGGGGCGAGTTTCAGCACCTTGGTGGGCGAAGCCAACATTGCCGGTGAAACCTCGATCAGGCTCGATACGCCGCTCGCGGGCGTCGGCGGAACGATCATTACCGGTATGGATGCCGACAACGATTCGAACCCGGCGTACCCCATTGGCCGGTCTTGGCATGCCCAGGTGTCGATGGTCAATGTCTACGGTGGATCCGCGCTGTGGGACGGTGCTTCGCTCGTCGGTGAACTGGCGTTCAACCGTCGTTTGAGCGTGACCAAAAATGCCGATCAGCTGGACCCCAACACCACGCGCGATGCGTTCGCACTGCGCTTCACCTTCGAACCTCAGTACTTCCAGGTTTTCCCCGGCATCGACGTTCAAGCCCCGATCACCGTGGGTTACAACCCGTCCGGGCGCTCTTCCGTCACGCCTCAGGCATTCGGCCCGGAACACGGCGGTGATCTGACCTTGGGTCTCAAGGCCGATTACAAGAAGCAGTGGTATGCCTCGCTGACCTACACCAACTTCTTCGGAGAGGCCGGGCCGGTCATCAACTCCGCTAACTCATTCACCTACCAGCAAAACATGAAAGACCGGGATTTCGTGGCGTTTTCGATCCAGCGAACCTTTTAAGCAAAGAACAGGCGGGCCCTGATAATGACAAAAATTAAACTGCTGTTGCTTTCCACCCTGTCGATTTCAATCTGTGCCAGCACTGCATTCGCGGCGGTGAGCCCTGATGAGGCGGCGAAGCTCAAGACTACCTTGACGCCCATGGGCGCCGAAAAGGCCGGCAATGCCGATGGCTCCATTCCCGCCTGGACCGGCGGGCTGACCAAAGAGGTAGCCGGGGCAAAGTCGGGCGATATGCCGGTCGATCCGTTCCCGGGTGAGAAGCCGGTGCTGCAGATCACCGCGAAGAACGCGGCGCAGTACGCGGACAAGTTGAACGAAGGGACGAAAGCCTTGCTGGCGAAATACCCCGACACCTTCCATCTCGATGTGTACCCGACCCATCGCACCGCTGCGGCGCCAGACAGCGTTTATCAAAACACCTTCGCTAACGCTACCCGCTGCAAGACCACCAGTAATGGCCTGTCTATCGAGGGCTGCTACGGCGGTATCCCGTTCCCGATTCCGAAAACCGGCAACGAGGTCATCTGGAATTTCCTGCTGCGGGTCGAGGCCGAATCCATTCAGATGGGCTATGCCAACATCATCGGCAATGCGGACGGAACCCGGACGCTGGCCAGCCGTGGCGTCGAGAACTGGCAGTACCCGTATTACTTCAAGGATGGGGCCGTGGACAAGTGGTCGGGGCAGTATGCGCTGCTGCGGTTCTTGACCAATGAACCACCGTTCAAGGCCGGCGAGTCGCTGGTGACGCACGACAGCGTCAACGCCCAGGAACCACGGGAAGCCTGGCAATACCTGGTCGGCCAGCGTCGCGTGCGCCGCGCGCCCACCGTGGGTTATGACACCCCGGACTTCGTTGCCTCGGGCGCCAACTACTTCGACGAGGTGCATGGCTTCATCGGTCATCCCGATCGCTATGACTGGAAACTGGTTGGCAAAAAAGAGCTGTACATCCCTTACAACGACAACAAGTTCAACGCCGAAAAACGCGATGACGCCTTTATGGCGAACCATCTCAATTCGGACAAAGTGCGCTGGGAGCTGCATCGCGTCTGGGAGCTGGAAGCCACTGTCGCCTCGGGCAAACGTCACGCTGTGCCCAAGCGCAAATTCTTCATCGATGAAGACAGCTGGACGGTCTCGCTGGTCGATGGCTACGACGCCGAGGGCAAACTGTGGCGCGTGTCCCAGGTGCTGCCATTTGTTGTTCCCTCCATTCCGGCTGTAGTGGTGAAACCGGTGGTGATCTACAACCTGCAAGCCAAGACCTACAGCGTGGTGCAAAGCCTGAACGGCGAAACCTATAGCGTTATCCCGCGCAAACCCGAGAACTTCTTTACCGGTAACTCGGTAGCGTCCGGGTCGGTGCGCTGAGCCTCGCAACAGCGTATTCAAACTTGTGTTCCAGGGGCGCGGTGTCACTGACATCGCGGCCACTGAACCGCATCATCGAGGCTCGCCAATGCGTACTCAAACACCCAGGCTTGTACATAAATATCCGCTCAAGGCGTTGATGTTGAGCGTGTCGATCATGACGGCGCTCACCGGCACGGCTGCGGCGGCACAACCCGATGGATTGCCGGCGACGCCTGCGATCACCAGCGCCATGGCCGCCCAATCGGTCATGCTCAGCGTTGCTCGGGCAGGGCAACGACTGGTGGCCGTCGGCGAAAGAGGTTTCATCATCATCTCTGACGACAATGGCACGACCTGGAAGCAAGTCAGCTCCCCGGTCAGCATGACGCTGGTCAAGGTTCGCTTCATTGATGAGCGCCAAGGGTGGGCGGTCGGGCATGCCGGGGTTGTCTTGCACAGCCAGGACGGTGGTCTGAGCTGGAGCAAACAGCTGGATGGCGTCCAGGCGGCCGAGATCGAATTGCAGGAAGCCAAGCGCGGCACCGATGAACAAATGGCTCAAGCACAGCAACTGGTCGATGACGGCCCCGACAAACCGTTTCTGGATGTGCTTTTTCTGGACGCCAGAAACGGCTGGGCGGTGGGCGCTTATGGCCTCGCGTTTGTCACCCATGACGGTGGGCTGAGCTGGCAATCCATCCGTTCCCGTCTCGATAACCCGAACGGATTGCATCTCTACAGCATCGAGCGGATGGGGGCGGATCTGTTCGTCGCCGGCGAGCAAGGCACGCTGTTGCGCTCAAGTGACGAGGGACAAACCTTCGAGGCGCTGGCATCGCCTTATGAGGGCACGACCTTCGGGCTTCAGGCGACCGGCAGCGGTTCGATTCTGGCGTTCGGACTTCGAGGCAAAGCCTTCGAGTCCGGGGATCGCGGGGCAACCTGGCAACCCCTCGACACGTTGCAGCCCGTCACATTGACCAGTGGCCTGCGGCTTGACGATGGCTCGGTACTCCTCGCCGATGAGTCGGGCAGAGTGCTGCGCTTTGCCGACGGCGATAGCAAAGCCGTTGTCCTGCAGATCCCCAAAACCAGTTACTTCACAGGCATGGCGCAAGCCGCGAACGGTGACCTGATCATCAGTAGCGCGCGTGGCATGCTGTCGTCCGCGTTTGCAGTCGAATCGCCGGAGCACGATCAATGAACAGCTTTACTCGTTCTGCCGAGCCTCTCATCGTCCCTGAACCGGATGTATTCGATCCTTCCTCCGGCACGCTGGTGGAACGGCTGTTGTTCAATCATCGCAGCATCGTGTTGAGCATCTGCGTGTTGCTTAGCCTGGTGCTCGGCTATCAGGCGTTGAGTTTGAAGCTCAATGCCGCCTTCGAAAAAATGATCCCGACCGATCACCCGTATGTGCAGAACTACCTGAAAAATCGTGGCCAGTTGGGCGAGGGCGGCAACACCTTGCGGATTGCGATCGAGGCCAGGCACGGCAGCATTTTTGATGCCGCCTACCTTGAGACGGTCAAGAAAATCAACGACGAGGTATTTTTGCTCCCCGGTGTCGACCGGTCTTACATGAAGTCCCTGTGGACCCCGGCGACCCGCTGGATCGGCGTCACCGAGGAGGGGTTCGACGGCGGGCCGGTGATACCGGACGATTACGACGGCTCTGCCAAAAGCCTGGATCAGGTGCGGCAGAACGTTGAGCGATCGGGAGAGGTGGGGCGGCTCGTCGCCGCCAATTTCAAGTCCAGCATCGTGCTATTGCCGCTTCAGGAAACCGCCTCCGACGACGGTCAGCCGCTCGACTACAACGCACTCTCAAGCCGTCTGGAGCAGATTCGCGCGCAATACGAAACCGACAACATCAAAATTCATATCACCGGCTTTGCCAAAGTCGTTGGCGATTTGATTGACGGCATGCGGCAGATGCAGCTGTTCTTCGCCGCGACGCTGGTGATGTGCGGCATCGTGCTGTTCTGGTACACCCGTTGTGTGCGCAGCACGTTGCTGGTGCTGCTGTGCTCGATCATCGCTGTTGTCTGGTTGCTGGGATTGCTCCCCACCCTGGGCTTTGATCTGGATCCGTATTCGATCCTGGTGCCGTTCCTGGTGTTTGCGATCGGGTTGAGTCATGGCGCGCAGAAAATGAACGGCATCATGCAAGACATCGGGCGCGGTGCCGACAAGTTGGTGGCGGCACGCTTCACCTTTCGCCGGCTGTTCTTGACCGGTCTGATGGCGCTGGTGGCAGACGCCGTGGGTTTCGCTGTGCTGATGATCATCAAGATTCCGGTGATTCAGGATCTTGCGGTCACCGCGACGATTGGCGTGCTGGCGCTGATTTTCACCAATCTGATTCTGTTGCCGATTCTGTTGTCGTACACCGGTGTCAGCAAAGCGGCGGCACAGCGCGAAGCGGCGAACGACAAGTTCTCGAAACTGGATGCCCATCACGCCCGGCATCCGTTTTGGGCGTTTCTGGATCGCTTCACTGAACGCAAGTGGGCGAGCGGTGCAATCATCGTCGCCCTGATGCTTGGGGTGGCCGGGTTTGCCGTCAGCCTGCAGGTGAAGATCGGTGACTTGAATCCCGGGGCACCGGAACTGCGTCCGGAGTCGCGCTACAACAGCGACAATCGCTTCATGGTCAGCAACTTTTCCGCCAGCAGCGACAAGTATGTGGTGATGGTGAAAACGCCCCAATACTACTGCGCCAACTACCAGACACTGGTGTCCGTCGATGCGCTGGAAGCGCAGCTTCAGCAGTTGCCGGGCGTGGTCTCGACGACGTCATTGGCGGCACTGAGCAAGCAGGCCGCAGCGGGCATGAACGAAGGCAGCATGACCTGGTATGAGATACCCCGTAACCAGGGGCTGTTGAATGCAATCATCACCCGTGCGCCGCGAGAGTTGTTCAACCAGAACTGCGACCTGCTGACGGTGTACGTCTACCTCAAGGACCACAAGGCTGACACGCTCACCAGTGTGGTCCAGACCGTCGAGCAGTTTGCGGCGATCCATAATACCGATCAGATCCAGTACCTGAATGCCGCGGGCAACGCCGGTATTGAAGCGGCCACCAATATCGTGGTGAAACGTTCAAACGTGCAGATGCTGTTCATGGTGTACGCGGCGGTCATCGCCCTGTGCTTCATCACCTTCAGGTCGTGGCGAGCGGTGGTGTGTACGGTGTTGCCATTGATGCTGACTTCGATTTTGTGCGAAGCCTTGATGGTGGGCCTGAACATCGGTGTCAAAGTGGCAACCCTGCCGGTGATCGCACTGGGTGTCGGCATCGGGGTTGACTACGCGCTGTACATACTCAGCGTGACACTCACAAACCTGCGCAACGGCTCAAGCTTGTCCGATGCCTATTACCTTGCGCTTCTTTCTACAGGCAAAGTGGTCGTCATGACCGGCATCACGTTGGGTGTCGCGGTGACGACCTGGGTACTGTCGCCCATCAAGTTCCAGGCCGACATGGGCATTCTGTTGGGCTTCATGTTCATCTGGAATATGGTGGGGGCGTTGGTGCTGGTTCCGGCACTTGGACACTTCCTGCTCAAGCCAAAGCCACTGCCTGTGGCCGCGTGAAAAGTCCTGGCGAGCGGGCAGGACCTGTGGGAGCGGGCTTGCTCGCGAAGGCGGTGTGTCAGGCGACATCAAGGGTGCCTGTGTCGCCGTCTTCGCGAGCAAGCCCGCCTGCGTCCGCTTATTGGTTTAAATCGTTTCCAGCGAAAGCAACTCATCGAATGTTTGACGACGACGAATCACGGTGACCGAGTCGCCATCCAGAAGCAGTTCCGGTATCAACGGCCGGCTGTTGTAATTGGACGACATGCTCGCGCCATAGGCGCCGCAATCATGGAACACCAACAGGTCATCCACTTCCATGTCAGGCAGCAACTGATGACTGATTTCGCCATTGCTCTGTTGAGTGAACACGTCGCCAGCCTCGCACAACGAACCGGCAACCACTGTTTCTCGCCACGGCGCATCATGGGGCGAAGGGTTTTTCTGGAGAGCGGTTATCTGGTGGTAACTGCCATACATGGCCGGCCGCATCAGATCGTTGAAGCCCGAATTGACCAGCACGAAGTGATTCGTACCGACATCCTTTTTTGCCCTGACCTGGGTCACCAGGCAGCCCGCTTCGGCGACCAGAATGCGCCCCGGTTCAATCTCGAGTGTTACGCCGTGTCCGAGGTGCTCCTCGATCTGGCGACGTGCCAGATCCCAGATCCTGTAGTACTCGGCAATGTCGATCTGTGGGGCTTCTTCGCGGTAGGCGACCGGTAACCCGCCACCCGCCGAGATTGCCTTGATGTCGAAAGGGCAGCGCAGCACCTGCTCGACCATGCTCGAACAAACCCGCTGCAGATGCTCGTAGTCGACACCGGAGCCAATGTGCATGTGTAGCCCCACTAGCTCAAGGTTGTAGGTTTCGATCAGTTGGTAACAGACGTCCAGGTTTTCATGCCAGTTTCCATGTTTGCTGCTCTGGCCTCCGGTGTTGGTTTTTCGACTGTGGCCGTGCCCAAACCCCGGATTGATCCGTAACCAGACTTTATGCCCGGGGCTCGCTTTCCCTAGCTGTTCAAGCATTTGCGGTGAGCCTGCGTTCACCGGGATGTTCAGTTCGATAACACGTTGCAGCGTGGCTTCATCCAGTACATCGCAGGTGTACACGATTTGCGCATGGTCTCCGTCGTTACGAAAACCGGCCCTGTGGGCCCTCTCGATTTCGCCCAGGGACACCGCATCGACGACAGCCCCCAGGCTCTTCATCAATTTGAGTATGTGGATGTTGGGATTGGCTTTCTGCGCGTAGCGAATCACATCGAATGCACGCATCTGCTCGACACGGCGGCGAATTGAGTCGGCGTCATACAACCAGAACGGCGTGCCGTATTCGTGAGCCAATTGTGTGAGCAGCAAAGGATTGATTTTTTTCACAGTGATACACCTGGATCAAAGAAGAGGAGGGCTGAGTTCGTACCAGACACAGGCCTTCCTGGAAGGCTCGAGCACGTTCCCTCGAAGTACTTTGCGCGATCAACGATAAAGGTCTGCCGTCGCCGTGAAAAAGGCACCGATGGGGGCTCTTGGGGAAGAGTGAAAGTTGTCTTGGTTAACTTGTCGGGCAAGTGTAGGCACTTTGCCGCTACCGTAAAAATATCATTTCTTTGGGGCTGTATTTCAAATCTGATATACCCCAATGGCAGACGGAATTTCTGCCCATGCTATGCTCGCCGGCGCTTTTTGAATGGATTCAGGCCGAGCCTGCCTTGGGGGATAGAGTGCGATTCAGTTTCAGGCAAGTCGAAATTTTCTGGGCGATCATGACCACCGGGAGTGTTACCAAGGCCGCCGCACTGCTCAAAACCTCACAGCCAACCGTCAGTCGTGAGATCGCTCGATTCGAACACGTGCTGGGGCTCAAACTGTTCGAACGCACACAGGCGCGTTTGCAGCCAACCGCTCAGGGGCTGAGTCTGTTTGAAGAGGTGAAAACTTCCTACTACGGACTCGAACGCATCCACAACGCCGCGCAATCGATCAAGAACTTCCAGACCAGCTTGTCGATCGCCTGCCTGCCTGCTTTTTCCCAGAGCCTGCTGCCTTACGTGTGCGGACGGTTCATCAATGCTTATCCCGACGTCAATATCAACATTACCCCTCAGGAATCCCCTCTACTGGAAGAGTGGATGACCGCCCAACGCCATGATTTCGGACTGACCGAGAACAGCGAAACACCCGCAGGCACCCGATGCGAAAACGTCTTCACCGGCGACGAAGTGTGCGTGCTGCCGCCCAATCATCCGCTATGCAGTAAAAAGGTGATCACCCCCCAGGATCTGGCGAGTATCAATATGGTCAGCTTGTCGGGCCAGGATCCTTATCGGATCATCCTCGACAGGATACTGACTGACGCACAGGTCAAATGTCGCACAGTGATCGAGACTCACAGCGCCGCAGCCGTCTGCTTTTTTGTTCAACAGAACGTCGGCGTCGGCATCATCAACCCACTGACTGCCTTGAGTTTTGCTGATCAAACCGTATGCATGCGGCGGTTTTCCGTTTCGATCCCGTTTTCTATCAACCTCATCACACCGCTGTACCGGCCTCAGACATCCGTCGCTACCTCCTTCATCAATGAGCTGAAGCTGTGCGCGGATGATTTGCACCAGCAACTTCGTACGCTGCTGGCCTAGGGAACCTGCGAACCAGCCGCCAGACAGGCTGACTGGCGGGTTACGTACAAACCTCCCGCACACATTCGCGCAGCCACCGATGCGCTGAGTCGGCATCCATGCGTGGGTGCCAGAGCATCGAAATGGTGATCGGCGGCAGCTCGAACGGAAGATCAAAACTGTGCAGGCCGGCGCGCAGGTTCCGGCTGTGTTGCGCGGGCACGGTGGCGATCAGGTCGCCGGCGTGAGCCAGCGCCAGCGCGGCCGAAAAGCCACCGACGATGGTGGTGATCTCGCGCTCCAGCCCCAGCACTTCCAAGGCTTCATCCATCGGCCCCTTATCGAGCCCGCGTCGTGAGACCAGGATGTGCCTGCCAGCGGCATAACGGGAGGCGCTGACCTCACCCTGACTCAGCGGATGCCCCGTGCGCACGACGCCGATGAAATGATCTTCGAACAACGCCCGGGTGCGCACTTCCGGGCTCGTCGTGCCGCCGACCACACCGGTTTCCAGGTCGACGGAACCGTCGCGAAGCGCGGCGCTGTCCTTGCTCAGCTTCTGCACAAAGTGCAGGCGCACGCCGGGTGCTTGTGCACTGACGCGGGCAATCAGCGCCGGGCCGAAGTTTTCGACGAAACCGTCGCTGGTGCGCAGCGTAAACGTCCGGACCAGTTGTTTGAGATCAAGCTGTTCGGCGGGGCGTAAAACGGCTTCTGCGTCTTGCACCAATCGACTGACCTGTTCGCGCAGTTCGAGTGCTCGGGGTGTCGGCACCAGCCCGCGTCCGGCCCGGACCAGCAGCGGGTCGCCCGTCGTTTCGCGCAATCGCGCCAGTGCCCGGCTCATGGCCGAAGGGCTCAGGCGCAGTCGTTGTGCGGCGCGTGCGACGCTGCCGGCGGTGAGCAGCGCATCCAGGGTAATCAGCAAATTCAGGTCGGGAGTCGTCATGACTCAACGTTAGCACGGCGTGCGGGTGACATGGCGTTAAACGCAACTATCAAGTGCAAGTGGTGCGCCTTCCGCCATGTCATGCACGGGCATACGCTGCTGATCTACCTTTCAGATGTGGCCAAACCATGAAACTCAGCACTCAATCACGCTCGGTCCGCTGGACGCTCGCGAGCCTTTCGCTGTCGATGTTGATGCCTTCGCTCGACACCAGCATCGCCAATGCCGGCTTGGCGACGTTGGCCCAGGCGTTCGACGCTTCCTTTCAGGAGGTGCAGTGGATTGTTCTGGCGTATCTGCTGGCGATCACCACACTGATTGTCAGCGTTGGACGACTCGGTGACCTCGTCGGTCGTCGGCGTTTGCTGCTGACGGGCATCGGCATTTTTACCCTGGCATCGCTGGCGTGTGGTGTGGCGCCGTCGCTTGGGTGGCTGGTCGGCGCCCGGGCGGTGCAGGGGCTCGGGGCGGCGATCATGTTGGCGCTCACCGTGGCGTTTGTCGGCGAGACGGTGCCGAAAGCGCAGGCTGGCAGCGCCATGGGATTGCTTGGCACGATGTCGGCGGTCGGCACCACGCTGGGGCCGTCGTTGGGTGGAATGTTGATCGCAGGCGCAGGCTGGCAGGCGATTTTTCTGATCAACGTGCCGCTGGGTGTTCTGAATATCTGGCTTGCGTATCGCTATTTGCCGGCGGATGCACCGCAGGCAAAAGCGCGGCGGACGGGTTTCGACAAGACAGGCACGTTGCTGCTGGGCTTGACGCTCGCGGCGTATGCGCTCGCCATGACGAGCGGGCAGGGTGAGCTGGGGCCGCTCAACATGGCGCTGCTGCTGACGGCTGTTGTCGGCAGCGGAATTTTCATATTCGTCGAGGCCAGGGTTGCCTCGCCATTGATCAAATTGGCGCTGTTCCGCGAGCCGGGATTGAGCGCGAGCCTGGCCATGAGCACGCTCGTTTCGACGGTGATGATGGCGACGCTGGTGGTCGGGCCGTTTTATCTTTCGGGGGCGCTTGGGCTCGGCACGGCACTTGTCGGTTTCGCCTTGTCGGTGGGGCCGTTGGTGGCGGCGCTGAGCGGTATGCCGGCCGGCCGCCTGGTGGACCGTTTTGGCACTCGGCGCATGACCCTTCTCGGGCTTGTCGCAATGGCACTCGGAACGGGGGCTTTATCGATAATGCCGGCGGGTTTCGGCATCCTCGGTTACCTCACGCCCATCGCGGTGATCACTGCCAGCTATGCTTTATTTCAGGCGGCCAACAACACCACGATCATGACCGACGTCCGACCGGATCAGCGCGGCGTGATTGCCGGCATGCTCAGCCTGTCGCGCAATCTCGGGCTGATCACCGGCGCCTCGGTCATGGGCGCGGTGTTTGCCTTTGCCTCGGCGACGGCAGACATCACCACGGCATCTCCCGCCGCCATCGCCAACGGTATGCAAGTAACGTTTGCCGTCGCCATGCTGTTGATCGTCCTGGCCCTTGCTGTCGCGTTGACGCTGCGAGTTTCACACTGCTGCACTGCATGCAGTAATGAACTGCAGTGAAGCTGTATTGTTCACGTGAAATCGAATACCGATACTTCCCCACATGGCGCAGATGGGCTGCGCTGAAGTGAAGGAGTCAGGCAATGGTTTCTGTCGTTCGTATCGCACACACCGGCGCACCTGAGGTGATGACCATCGAGCAGGTGACGGCGCGTGAGCCGGGGCCGGGTGAAGTCTGGCTGGAGCAGGATGCGATTGGCGTCAACTTCCTGGATGTGAGTCAGCGCAAGGGCGCCGTACCGCTGCCATTGCCGTCGGGGCTGGGCCTTGAAGGGGCGGGCCGGGTTGCCGCCATCGGCGCGGGGGTGAGTAACGTCAAGGTGGGTGATCGGGTGGCGTACGCAACGGGGCCTGTTGGCGCCTACGCCAGTGCGCGATTGTTTCCGGCCGAGCGGCTGGTGCCGATTCCAGACGCATTGACGGCTGAAGAGTCCGCCGCGGTGTTGTTCAAAGGCATTACCGCGCAATACCTGCTGAAGACGACGTATCCGGTCGGCCCCGGCACCACCCTGGTTCTGTATGGCGTGGCAGGCGGCCTCGGGCAGATCATGGCGACGTGGGCCAAACATTTGGGAGCTTTTGTCATCGGCATTGTGTCCCGGGCCGAGAGTGTCGAGACAGCCAAGGCGCTGGGTTGCGATGCGGTGCTGGTGTTCAATGCCCAGACACTCGCCGCGGATGTGGCGCAGATCACCCACGGCAAGAAAGCCGATGTGGTCTACGATCCCATCGGGCGGGTATCGTTCGACGCGTCGCTCGACTGCTTGCGACCGCGCGGGTTGATGGTGTCTTTTGGGGCATCTTCCGGGGCGCCGACGGCGGTCGAAGTGGCCACGCTCAATGCCAAGGGCTCGTTGTTCCTGACCCGTCCTTCACTCGCCGCGCACACCACGGATATCGCCGAATACCGGCAACGGGCCGCGGATGTACTGGCGGCGGTCGAGGCGGGCATAATCAAGCCCGGCATCTGGGGCCGCTATGCGTTGGCCGATGTTGCCAAGGCCCATGCCGATCTGGAAGGTGGGCAATCTCGCGGAGCGATCGTCCTCAAGCCCTGATCGTCTGTTACCTGAAAAAAAAGAGTGTTTTGTGAACCCACTGGACAGCCGCCACATCGATGAAATTGCAGCGCTTCTTGCGGTCGCCTCGGCGCATTCGTTCGTCGCCGCCGGACGGTTGCTGCAACGCCATCCGACGGTGATTTCAAAGCGCCTGGCGGCCATGGAAAAGCGCTTGGGTGTGCGGCTGATGGAGCGCACGACGCGACAGGTGCGGTTGACCGATGCCGGCAACCGTCTCGTCGAACGCCTGCGCTCCGCCACGGGGTTGATCATCGAGGCTGAACAGGAAGCGTCGCTGGGCGCGGCGCAAGTTCGTGGCGTCCTGCGCCTGGCTTTTCCCGCCGCGATGGGGCGCCTGTGGCTGGCGTCGATGTTGCCGGAATTTCTGGCGGCTCATCCGCTGGTCTCCATCGAGGTGGATTACAGCGATCGTGTCGTCGACATCATTGGTGAAGGATTCGATGCAGCGATTCGTATTGGCGAATTGAATGACAACCGCCTGGTCGCGAAGAAGCTCAGCGATCATCGCCGCATTCTCTGCGCTTCACCGAGTTACATAGAACAGCATGGTTTACCGGCCAGCCCGAAACAACTGACCGAGCACAATTGCCTGGGCTTTACCGGCCTGGCGGCGTTTCCTGAATGGCGCTTGTCGAAGGGGGATCGGCAGGAGAGGGTCATCACCAGGGGCACCTTGACCTCGAACGACGGCGAGGCGTTGCTCGCCGCGGCCAAGGCCGGCGTCGGTATTTTGGGTGCCGGCGAGTGGCTGATGAGCCGGGAGATCGCCAACGGCCAGATGGTGCGCGTTCTGCCGGAGTGGGACCTGGATGCCCAGGGCGGGATTTATCTGGTGCGAGCATCCGCCGCGTTCACACCGGCGACGCTCATGGCATTCAAGGAATGGCTTGAGGCAAGATTTGCGCAAGGGCCGCCTTGGGCCAACCCTGCAAATACACCATGCGCCACTCCCACTTAAGTGCGACTCTTCACTCATGCCTACCTTTGTGGCGAGCGAGCTTGCTCGCGCTGGGCTGCGTAGCGGCCCCAAAATCTGACAACAATTACCGATTTTGGTGAGTGCTACGCACTCAAGCGCGAGCAAGCTCGCTCGCCACAGGTTTCTCACTGACTCAAGAAGGTATTTTGTGGCATCCCCAGCAGGCCGGTCAGGGTGTTGATGATCGCTTGTTGCCGCGCACGGTCTGTCTGGTGCACGGCTTCTGCGGCGGCGACATCGGCGTCGCAGTGAGGGCAGGTCACTTCGTGCGCATGGATGTACTGCAAGCAGCCGCGACACAGCGCCAGTTGCGGTGGAATACGTCCTTCGTCCGGCGATTTCTGGCCCTGGTTTGCCCAGGCCAGCTTGATCACCTGGCCGCTGTCGCTGACGCTGCTGACCGTCTCGCCGGTATCGATGCGTTCGGTGATCAGGTCAAAACGTCCGACGGCGAAGGACGTCTTGGCCGCGTCTTCGAGTTTGACGATGCGCTCGCGCAGCCCGCGTTTTTGCAGGTCCAGCGCGCGGTAATGGCAGTAGGGGTTGTTGCCGGGTTTGCCAAGCAGAGAGTGCGACGTCCAGGTGCAGCCACCACGGCAGACGTCGTTGTAGTAACAGCTTCGGCAGTAACCCCACAGGTCTTCGACGCCGCGCAGTCGGCCAAAGTGCATCCCTTCGCTGTAGTGCCAGATATCGTGCAGGCTCATATTGCGAACGTTGCCGCCGGAAAACCCCACTGTTGCCAATGACGGGCAACCCTTGACGGTGCCGTCGGCCTCCAGCGCCAGCACAGTCTGGCCGGCGGCGCAGCCACTCCAATGCACGCGCTCGTCGCCGAAACCACGCCACATATGTTCATAAGGGCCGTAGTAACCAATGTTGTTGCCCACGTTCATCAGCAGGCCGCGGTCGACCCCTTCGCGATACAGACGCGCCAGCAACGGCATCACTTCCAGCAGTTGATAAGGCTGCAACAACAGCTCCGGGTGATCGACGGCATTGCCCATCGCGACCGTCAGCTGGATCTGCCAGTGAGTGGCGCCGAGGCCGATGATCAGGTCCATCAACTCAGGCAGATCGGGCAACGTGGCCGCGCCGATCTGTGTGTTGACGCTCACCGCAAGCCCGGACTGTTTGGCGCGTCGCAAGGTGTCTACCGCCTTGTCGAACGAGCCCGGAACATTGCGCACCGCATCATGCAGCGGGGCCAGTCCATCCAGTGAAACACCGACGCCATTGAGCCCGGCATCCACCGCTGCCTGCATCTTCGCCGGTGTCAGGTTGCGTCCACCGGTTTGTATGGCGCAATACATGCCGTGATCGTGGATGGCCTGGATCAGCTGCGTCCAGTCCTTGCGCAAATAGGCTTCACCACCGATCAGGGTGATCTCGCGGGTGCCAAGGGCGGCCAGGGAATCAATGACGTCCAGGCATTCCCGGGTGTTCAATTCATCAGGGCGTCTGTGGCCGGCGCGTGAGCCGCAATGCAGGCATTTGAGATCGCAGGCCAGGGTGATTTCCCAGACCACATGCACCGGCACGTAGCGTTTGAGGTCGGTTTCACTGAGGTAGCGGGCAGGGCGACTGTCTGACATGGAAAATCCTTGCGCACAACGCGTGCGCGGCACGAATCCATCGAAGTGTTCGCGCCTTCCTTGGGGCAGTGGCGCGACCGGATTTACCTGTTGAAGTTGAAAAGAACCCGGGCTCGGCTAATGCCAGTCAGTTAAGGACTGAACACCGCAGCCCTGTGGGAGCGAGCCTGCTCGCGATGGCGTTGGGTCAGCCAACGTTGGCGCTGAATGTACCGCCGTCATCGCGAGCAGGCTCGCTCCCACAGGTTGGGGCCAAGCCCGGCAATGTGGGTTAGCGAGCCTCCAGTCGGGCGATTTCAACGTTCAACTGGTCCAGCGCGTTGCGCAACGCACCGCTGTGGGCCAGTTGCTGTTCACCCTGGCTGACCACGGCCTTCAGTTGCGCCAGGTCACCGCTGGTTTGCGCTTGCTGGACCGCGACGGCGTAGAGCGGCACCGCATGGTGCGGATGCTCTGGGCGCACAATAACGGGAGCCTGGCTGACCGCTGCGTGTTTCACGTAATGCCAGTGGCCCTGTTCCTGGTACTTGTAGTCGGCATAACCGCTCGCCCAATCGCCGCCTAAAATGCCCTTCAAACCGAAGGTCTGGGCGATTTGGCTGAGAGGACCGCTCGGGCTGCCCGCCAGGGTGAGGATGATGTGGTTCTCCGCCGTCGGCACCAGTTTGGCCTCGGAGTACTCACCCCAGACACGGGCACGGAAGTTGAGGGGTGGGTAGGTGCTTTGGAAAATACTGGCAATCCCGCTGACTTTTTTCTTTGTGGTATCCACCAGCAGATCGAGGGTTAAAACCGGTGCGCCCAGCAGGTGATTACTGACATTGAGGCGGGTATGAAAAAGTCCGATTGACATGGTGCTGCTCCCTTATTTGTATTCAAGACAAGTCGGGCATGTGTCGTGGTCGAGTCAGCGGCGTTCCTGTCGGCTGATTTCTTCCTTGGCCGTTTCAAGCGCACTCTGCAGTTGGGGTTGCTGATCCAGTTGCTGCTGGGCCAGGCGCGACAGGTTTTTCATCTGGGCCAGGTCACCGCTGGCCATTGCACTTTGAATCGGTGCGGCGTACAGCGGCATGATTGGCGGATACGATGACTCCGGTGGAATCACCGGGCCGGGTTCCAACGGCAGCGGAGAGACGTGGGACGGAACCGCCTCAATGAGATGGGCGGGAGCATTGTTGACCTCGACCCACTGCTGCTGACCATTCAAGTACGAATAATTGGCGACGCCTTCTTTCCAGTCGGTGCCCACCACCAGTTGCAACTTGAAGTTCACGATGGAATTCGAGCCTGAGCCGCCGTGATTGCCTTGTGCGGTGATCAGGATTTTGCTGACGCCGGGTGACATGACCGTCAGGTAGGTGTATTCGCCCCAGACATCGGAATGCACATCCAGAGGCGGGTTGGTCGCCTGAGTGATTGCGGCGGTGCCGTTGACAGTCTCGTCAGGGGTAAAGACCAAAAGATTAAGTGCCAGACTTTGTGCACCCGGTGCCGAAGTACCAATTCGGTAGCCGAGCGGGAACAAACCGACAGGTTGTTGATTAGAACCAGACATGGTTATTGCCTCCATTGCAATAAGGGGAGCGGAAATAGCTGTTAGTGCTTTTCCAGGCGTGCGACTTCCTTGGCCAACTGCTCGTAAGCAGTACTTAGCTCTTTGTTTTCTGGTGTGGATGCATCGCGTTGTTTCAATAGCGTCTTCATTTCCGGCAGGCTGCCTGCCTTGATCGCGCTTTGGATGGCCACCCCATAGGGGGGCATGCTATGGCGGGTTGAACTGCTCATAACGATTCCTTCCGTGGTGTTTTGCGGGCACTGCTGTCATCAGCAGTTTTTGCAGTTAAGCAGGCGCGGATAAATATGCAATGGGCAACAGAAGAGTAATTTTTAATATTATTTTATTAATCGCGATGGGTTAGGAGGTGCTGTGTTCAATATTAAGTTTGGCGATGAAGGAAGTGCTGTTCACTTACTTCTTCATAAGCGTCAAATTCCTTATCGCCATATTCGTATCTGAAAAATCAAGCCAGGTAGCGCCGAAACCAGGCCAGTGTTCGGTCCCAGGCAAGCCTGGCGGCGGCATCATCGTATCGAGGCGTGGAGTCGTTATGAAAACCATGGTTAACGCCGGGGTAGATATAGGCTTCATAAGTCTTGCCGGCCGCTTTCAACGCCTGCTCGTAGGCGGGCCATCCTTCATTGATGCGCGTATCCAGTTCGCCATAGTGCAGCAGCAGCGGGGCTTTGATTCTGGGGACATCTTCAGCCTTTGGCTGACGGCCATAAAAGGGCACGGCGGCCCCTAATTCCGGATAGGCCACGGCTGCGGCATTGGCGACTCCACCGCCATAACAGAAGCCGGTGATACCGACTTTCCCGCGGGTGGCGTCGTGTTTCATCAGCCACTCGATGGCGGCGAAAAAGTCATTCATGAGCTTTTCCGGGTCGACGGTCTGCTGCAATTCCCGGCCTTTGTCATCGTTGCCGGGATAGCCGCCCACAGACGTCAGGCCGTCAGGGGCGAGTGCGATGAATCCCGCTTTGGCGAGGCGCCGGGCGACGTCCTCGATGTAAGGATTGAGCCCACGGTTTTCATGCACGACCACCACCGCCGGCACCTTGCCGGTGGCTTTGGCAGGGCGCACCCAATAACCACGAACCTGCCCGTGACCCTTGGGCGAGGGGTAGGTGATGTACTCGGCAATGATGTCCGGGTCGGTAAATTGCACCTGCTCGGCCAGCGCATAATTCGGGCTCAGGGCGGCGAGGAGGGCTGTGGCGGTCAAACCGCCAAAGGTGAACAGCGCCGCACGATCAAGAAACGCTCGCCGGTTGATTTTGCCGTGGGCGTAGTAGTCGTAGAGTTCGAGCAGTTCAGGGGCAAAGTCTTTCGCCGTGAGACGGTCCATCTGCGTGCTTCCTGTTGGTTGATCCGGATTTGGCTCGACGGCTTTTCGTAGGAGCCAGGCTTGCCGGCGAAGGCGTCCTTAAGAGCGCCTTCGCCGGCAAG
>NZ_AKJB01000124.1:0-21356 GCF_000282555.1 Pseudomonas sp. GM102
CCATCGGCGGCAGCCTGCCGCTGGCGGTGGTGGTCTATCGCGACTGGCTCGACACCTGGCTGCCGGGCGCCCATGCCGGGACCTTCCGGGGTAATCAGATGGCCATGGCTGCAGGCTCTGCGGTGATGCGCTACCTGACGGAGCACAAGGTTTGCGAGCACGCCGCCGCCATGGGCGAACGCTTGAGTGAACACCTGCACATCCTGCAACGGGACTTCCCGCAACTGGGCGATATTCGTGGACGTGGCTTGATGCTGGGCGTCGAGCTGGTTGATCCGGCTGGCGTGCCGGATGCTCAGGGCCATCCACCAATATTCGCTCGGCTGGCGCCGCTGGTGCAGCGCGAATGCCTCAAGCGTGGGTTGATCCTTGAGCTGGGCGGGCGTCACGGCGGAGTCGTGCGTTTCCTGCCGCCGCTGGTGATCACCGCCACGGAAATCGATCGGGTGGCCGATATTTTCGGCAGGGCCATGGCCGCAGCCATCGCCACTCTCTAAATTTTTTGGTGCCTTGAACGTTCCTTCTACATAACGGCTGCGCACGGCGTGCAGCCCACCCTACAGCGATGGAGAGACAGCATGACGTCAGTATTCGACCGCGAGGACATCCTCTTTCAGGTCGTGGTCAACCACGAAGAGCAATACTCGATCTGGCCCGACTACAAGGCCGTGCCACAAGGCTGGCGCACCGTGGGCAAGAGCGGGATGAAAAAGGAATGCCTGGCCTACATTGAAGAGGTCTGGACCGACATGCGTCCGCTGAGCTTGCGCCAGAAAATGGCAGAGCAAGCGGCCGTGACGCACTGAGCTGTCAAGTGAGACGCAGAGCGTCTCTGGCTGCATTCCCACGCAGAGCGTGGGAACGAAAAGCCCGCTGAACCGGTGACGGTCAGCGGGCTTTTTCATGGTTTGAAATTGCCTTCGCGGGCAAGCCTCGCTCCTACAGGGGTTGGGGTGTCCACACATACCGTGATCAATACAAAAACCTGTAGGAGCGAGGCTTGCCCGCGAAGAACGATAACGCGGTCTAACTGACGCTACACCCCGCTCAATCCCTTGATCACCAAATCCACATTCCCTTCCAATTCGGCCACCGGATCCGCCGCATCGACACTCAACACCACCAACCGACTGCCAGCCTCGGCAATCACCGCTTTCACCGCATCCGACGGCTGGCGATGATGCAGCACCACTGCCACATCATTGTTTTTGAGCGTTGCGCCTAATTGCGTCAGCGCTTCGGGCGTCCACTCGGCATCCGGTCGTGCATCGAGGCCGATCAGCTCCAGATTAAGGCCGCCGATCAGGTAGCCGAAATGATCGCTCAGGCTCATCACACTCAGGTTGTCGGCATCGGCCAAGCGTGACTCGCTGTCGGCGCTGAGCTTGAGCAGGCGCTGTTTGAGCGTTGCCAGGTTGGCATCGATCTTCGGTTTGGCTGCTGGCGCCAGGCGCACCAGGTCTGCCGCCATCACATCCGCCATGCGGCCCATGTTGTTGCTGGCCAACCAAGGCTGACTGTTCAAACCGTCGACCTTGCTGCCAGGCTGCACGGCGATACCAGGCAGGGCGCCGTCCACCGGGCGGGCGGCGTCGATTTCAATGATGCGGATATTGCTGCGCCGTGAGATCGGGTACAGCGGGTCATCCGCCCACAGCGACCGCAGACCAATCACCGCATCGGCGTCGGTCGCCAGTTTGGCCAGCGCCGGGGCACCACGCCCTGTGAAGTAAGCTGTTTGCCGGCTGCCGGGGAGGTTCGCTGGCGCCGCACGTTCAAGGTTGACGTCAGTGCCTTGGAGCAGGACTTCGCCCAGGCCATAGGTGATGGGCAGGGAGGCGAGCACGCGTAACGGTTTGGCGCTGTCAGCCGCCAGCAGCGGTGTGGTGACCAGCCCACACAGGGGCAATGTGAAGGTCAATGCCAAGGTCAATTGACGCAGAGAAAAAGACATTTATCCGAGGTTCCCTTTCAGACTGGGGACGATGCCGCGAGCGATGGCGGCCAGGGCGAAGGCGATACCGGCCACCAGAATGATCGCGGCACCGGACGGGATAGGCAGGTCAAAGACAATCGGCGCGAGGATTCCGCACAGCGTGCTCACCGTGGCGATCAGCACCGAACACCAGAAGAAACCCTTCAGCGACTGACTGAGCAATCGCGCGGCCGCCGCAGGAATCACCAATAGCGCACCGACCAGGATCGCACCAATGACTTTCACCGCCGCCACCGTGATCAGGGTCACCAGAATCACGAACAGGTAATCCAGGGTCTTCACTGCCACACCGCGTACTGCCGCCAATTGCGGATTGAAACTGGCAAGCATGATGCGGTTGTACAGCGGCAGGGCCAGCGCCATCACCAGTGAACCGACGATCGCCAATACCAGCAGGTCATTGCCGTTGACTGTCAGCACTGAACCGAACAGCACGTTTTCCAGAATGTGTACGTTGATTTTGCCGGCCAGGATCAGCAGCAGGCTCGCACCAAGCGCCAGCGATACGGAGAGAAACACACCGATCAAAGTATCCGGCGCCAGCCCCGTGCGGTTACGCAGGTAGTTGAGCAAAATGCCAAACAGCAGGCAGTAACCGAACAGGCTGCCATAAGGCCCGGTGTAGGGTTCACCGAGCAGAATGCCAATGGCCACGCCGGTCAGTGCGGCATGGCCCACCGCTTCGGAGAAAAATGCGAAGCGCTTGACCACCACCAGCGTACCCAAACCACCCAGCACCGGGCCGATCAACAGCCCGGCGAGCAGCGCGTTGACCACAAATCCATAGGCCAGCGCTTCCGGCAGGTAACCCGACGAGGCCCAACCCTGGACCATCAAACGAAAGGCTTCATAACTCATCAGGCAGCGCTCCGGGGATGGGTCGAGAACAAGGTCAGCAGTCGCTCCGGGGTCAGTGCCTGCTTCGGCGTGGCATCGAACAGCACCCGGCGATTGAGCCCGGTGACCCGGTCCGCCAGTCGCCCGACCGCTTCCAGATCATGCTCGATCCACAGCACGGTGATGCCGCCCTGACGCCAGTCGCCCAGTAGCCGTTCGAACACTTGAATACCAGCCTCATCGAGGGCCGACATCGGTTCGTCGAGCACCAGCAATTGCGGCGCCGGAATCAAACCTTGGGCCAACAAAACGCGCTGGCGCTCACCGCCGGAGAGGGCGCCCATGCGCCGTTTGCGTTTGTCCTGCATGCCGACCCGCTCCAGGGCTTCGCCAATCGCCGCTGCGTAATGCCTGCTCAAACCGAGGAATGCCGGGCGCCGCTGACACATGGCAGCCATGAAATCGTCGACGGTCATCGGTAAACCGCGATCGAACTCCAGCGCCTGTGGCACGTAGCCGATGGTTCCCGGTTCACCGGGCCATTGCAGGCTCAAGCGGCCCTGATGCGGCATCTGTCCGAGCAAAGTCTTGATAAGCGAACTCTTGCCTCCACCGTTGGGGCCGACCAGTGCATGCACGCTACCGGGCCGAACCTCAAAGGTCACCTTGTCGAGGATCGTCGTGCGTCCCAGCGTGAGGCTGACCTCGGCGAAGTCCAGAGTCGGCCCCGAAACCTGTGGGAGCGGGCTTGCTCGCGAATGCGGTGTGTCCTTTAACGACGATGTTGACTGACTGGACGCCTTCGCGAGCAGGCTCGCTTCCACAGGGGGGACGGGGGCGGTCGGGCTGATGGTTTCTTGAGTGGTCATGCGCCGGACTCCTGAATCGCGCGGACGACGGTATTGAGGTTGCCGGTCATTTCTTTTTCGTACTTGTCGGCGGTGTATTCGCCGTAGGAAATGTGCGACAGCGGATACAGCTTCACCCCGGACTCACGCTGGATGGTCTCGACGTAAGTGGACGGGAAATCCATCTCCGAAAAGATTACTTTCACGTCCAGCTCCCGCAGCTGATCGATGGTCTTTTTCAGCTGGCTGGGGCTCGGTTCGATGCCGTGGGCCGGCTCGACCACGGCGGTCACTTCCAGGCCAAACTCGCGCAGCAAATAATCGTAGGCGGCATGCACCGTGGCCACGCGCAGCTCGGCGTTCGGCGCCTGGGTCAGTTTTGCCAGGGCGTCGGCGCGCATCTGCCGCAAGCGCTTGCCGTAGGCGCGAGCGTTCTGGGTGTAGGTCTTGGCGTTGGCCGGGTCGAGCTTGCCCAGTTCCCGGGCGATGTTGTTGACCTGGGCAATGGACGCACTGATCGACAGGAACGTGTGTGGGTTGACGACCTTGCCGGCGCCCCGTGCAGCGACACCGGTGGCGGCCAGCAGGGGCACGTTTTCGTTGGCTTCGATCACCTTGATGTTCGGGGTTTCGCTGGCGGCGATCATGCGGTCGGCGAAGTCGTCATGGCCCACGCCGTTAAGCACGACCACGTCCAGCCCGCTGATGCGTTTGATGTCTTCGGCCCGCGGCTCGTAGGCATGCGGGTTGAAACCGGCCGGGATCAGCGGCACCACTTCGGCCTTGTCACCGACGATGTTGGCCACGTAACTGTAGTAAGGGTGCAGGGTGATGCCGATGCGCAGGCGCTTGGCTTCGTCGGCACTGGCCAAAGGTGTCAGCAAACAGGCAAACAGGCCGACCAGCAGCAGGCGCAAAAAGCAATGACGTTGAGATGAACTAGGCATGGGAAAGCGGTCTTCTCTCGGGTGAAGGCGAGGGTTCAATGCCGATGCTGGCGGGTGACGCCGGCATCGAATTGCGCGACGATCTGCTGCCAGCCGGCGCCGTTGAGCGCAGCGTCGGTGAGATCGTTCGGGGCGTTGAGGGCGCTGGCGCGGTTGAGCCAGATGTCTGGTACGGAGTCGTCTTCAGTGGTCAAGCGCATCAGAAACGAACCGGCCACGGTTGGGACCTGGCTCTGGCCGAAGTAGGCCTTGGTGTCCAGCAACTGCCAGGCATGGCCTCCGCGGCTGACGGAACTGGCGTCTTGGGCAAACGGCGCAAAGCCTTCATCGGCGAGGGTGGCGGGTGTGGGCAGCGCCTGCTGTTCCTGACGCAACAGATGAATTTCATCCAGCGTGACCCGCAGGTCGGCGTAGATGCCTTGCTCGGATGCGCTCAGGTCACGACGGGCATCCAGTTGATGGCTGCCAACGCTACTCACCTCCTGAGCCTCGCCGCGCCAAGCGACCACCGAGCCGGCTACCGCCAGGATCATCAGGCACAACAGCAATACATAAAGGGTTTCATGGCCGGCACCGGCCGGGCGGACGACGTGCGTGGTTGGTGTAGTCATGGGGCTTGGATGTCCGCTTGGTCGATCTCGACGACGTGGCCGGGGCCGGCGTCGAACAGCACGTAGAACTCGGCGCCGGGCTTCTTGAACGTCAGGGTCGAATCGGCGCCGAGTTTGCCTGGCACCAGAATGGTTTCGTCGTAGCCGATCACGTCCAGGGTCACGCCCGGCGCGCCGCTGCCGTCGGAGAAACCGCCGGTGCACTGGATCTGTTCGGCATCGATGGCCTTGCATTCGCACATCGGATTGTGAGCCAGGACGCTGGCGCTGAAACCGGCGCAAAACATCAATAGAGCGGGGCGAAAAGCGTTGCTCATGGTTTGCCTCCTTGTTTGTTCAGCCAGGCGAGGGTGGCCGGGGATGCCTGGCTCAGGGGGATGGACGCTTGATGCATGGCGCCGTCCCAACCTTCCATGGTGATCCACAGTTCGGCGTCGGCTTTGGTTTTTTCCGGGATCGGCAGCGTCGCGCCCATGCGGTACGGCGTGCCGAAGAAAATCACCCCGGCGGCGCGCAGGCTGCGCGGCTTGCCGATGCGCAGGTAAGTCGCCTTGACCTGATCGCGGCAGCTGTCGCACAGCGCCGAGTTGAAGTTCTTCGTGTAACCGACCGGGCCATCGGGCCGCGGTGCTTCGTTGCGAAATTCGGCCAGGCGCAGGCTCCAGGGGCCAACCTGGACCTCACCGATCTCCCGCTCACCCAAACCGGTGTCACCACGAAACAGTGCGGCGTTGGCGAAGTACTTGGGCATGAACCCCAGCGGCACCAACACCAGCAGAACGTTGATGTGGAAGCGCCATTTGTGCCAGAAGCGGTTCAATTTAGAGCTCGGTTTTTCTGCGGCGAACAGGCTCATTGGCTGACCTCCGTGAATCCCCGGCTCGTTGCCGGAGCAGTCTGACTGCGTGGGCGTTTATTGCTGCGCTTGAGGGCGTTGGCCGTGGCCAGGGCGGTGCGCTTGGTCCAGATCAACAGGCCGCTGAGCACCATCATGCTCAGGATCAGGCCGAAGAAGAACCAGATCAGTTTGATCCAGATACCGCCGAAATCCCCGGTGTGCAGCGGACGCATCGATTCGGTCACCAGTTCCAGCCCCGAGCGGTCCGAGAGCAGGCGGGTGACGGCGACGTCGCCGGTGTACGGGTTGATCTCGGCGGTCTGGAATATCAACGGATACCAGCTGCGCCCCCCCACCTCGAGGTAGCTGTAGGCATTGGCGGGCATACTGACAAAGCTGTCTTCCAGGCCGGGAATGCGTTCCTTGGCCTCGCGGGTCGCCGTCTCCAGGCTAATCATCGGTGCCGGCGCGCCATCGGCGGTGAGAGGCACGCTTTCACGCGGGACCACCGGCGCCACCGGGGCGGTGGAGATTGAAATCTGGTTATCGAACATGAACGCCTGAATCAGGAACCAGGTACTGGTGATGGAAATCACCGCGATGAACCAGATCGACCAGATACCGCTGAGTCGATGAAAGTCGCCCCAGAAAATCCGCGCACCATGACGAAAGCGCAGGGTCGGTCGGAAGAAGCCTTTCCAGAACCGTTTGTAGACCACCAGCCCGGTCACCAGCGACGCCAGCATCGGCAGCCCGAGGAACGACACCAGATACCAGCCCCAGCTATAGCCGTTGGTGAACGGCACCAGCCACCAACCATGCAGTGCACGCGTGAACGCCTTGAAATTGAATGTCGGAGCAGTGCCCTGGATCACCCCGCTGTAGGGGTTCACATAGACCGTCACCGAGCGTCCGTCGGGGTAATTGACTTCCACGTCCAGAGCGAAATGCGACTCGTCGGGGCGACTGATGCTCTCCACCAGCGTTTGGGGTTCGGCCTTTTTGATAGCGGCGATGATCTGGTCATAGCTGAGCAGCGGCGCGTCGTCCGAAGGCGGGCTGGCACGCATTTGCGGATTGGCCAGCCAGACGATTTCCTGACTGACCACCGCCAGCGTGCCGGTCACACAGACGATCAGTACAAAGAACCAGACGGGCAGCGCCAGCCAGCTATGGACCAGAAACCAGAGTTTTGAGCGGGATTTCTTCGACATGATTAAAGGTCTTGTTTCGATGAGAGGACCGCTGCTGCGGGCTTGCCAGCGTTGCGGTCCATGAAAAGCCCGGTCGTGGCTTTTGCCTACGCTACCGACTGCATCTAAATAAGACGTATGAGCATCGGAAATCCCGAAAGGGGATATGAAAGTAAATGTTTCTCGCTTCTGCTGCCCTGTGCGGGCTTGCTCGCGGAAGCGATGTGATATCAACGTTTGATGTTGAATGTGATGGCCCCATCGCGAGCAGGCTCGCTCCCACACTGGATCGGCTGCGTGCGCATAATGCGCGTTCAACACCGATCAACTGTGGGAGCGAGCCTGCTCGCGATGAGGCAGGATCAGACACTGAAGTCCTCAACCCTGCTTAAACATCTCCTTCGCCCGCTGTTCGATCTGCTCCTGAGTCAGATCCTCCTTGTGCGTAGATAAAAACCACAGATGCCCGTAGGGATCCTTCAAAGTCCCCGAACGGTCGCCATAAAATTGATCCTTGACCTCGGACACCTGCGTGGCACCGGCATCAATGGCTTGTTTAAAGGACTTGTCCACATCATTCACATACAGATGCAGCCCGACGGATGGCGAGTTGTCCGGGTTGCTCAGTGGGCCCTGGTCGCAGGGTGTGCCAAGCATGATCGGGCAGTCGCCGATACGCAGTTCGGCATGCCCGATGCCGCCATCGGGCATGGCCAGGCGCATGATTTCGGTGGCGCCAAAGGCCTTCTTGTAGAAGTCGATGGCTTCGGCAGCTTTCTGAATGCCCAAGTAAGGGGTGATGCTGTGATAACCCTCTGGAATAGGTTTTACGCTCATGACGGTTCTCCTTTTATTGTGGGGTTAAGGTGTTCCTTCGCCAATTTCCGGTCGAATAACTATAGGTCAGCCCCTTTCCCCGCAACCGAGTGCCCGACGAGCAGCAGATAACTTCCAAAACCTCATCATCGACAGGCAGGACGTCATCGCGAGCAGGCTCGCTCCCACAATAGTTTTGTGTCGTGAACGAGAATTGGGTCTGAAAACAGATCCAATGTGGGAGCGAGCCTGCTCGCGATAGCCGCGCCGCTATTTCCGATCACCCCCCGACTCAAGCAGCTGCGCGCCCGGCCCGCGCTCACCCAACACATCACCAAAGTTACGTAGCGGACACGCCTCCATCGACAAACATCCGCACCCGATGCAGCCATTAAGCCTGTCCCGCAGCAAGGTCAGCTGGTTGATCCGCTCATCCAGATCCCGGCTCCACTGCGCCGACAACACTTTCCAGTCCGCCGCCGTCGGTGCACGGTTATCCGGCAGGGATTTCAACGCCTCGCCAATCTCCGCCAACGGAATCCCCAAACGCTGAGCCACTTTGATCAACGCCACCCGGCGCAACACTTCCCGCGGATAACGCCGCTGATTGCCCTGATTGCGATTGCTTTTGATCAGGCCTTTGGATTCATAAAAGTGCAGCGCCGTGACCGCCACACCACTGCGGGCGGCCACTTGGCCGACGGTCAGTTCTTTATGCAGGTTTTGCGAGGTGATCATTTAAAAAATGCCCCTTGACCTCTAGTTAGCTCGAGGTTTTACCCTGCAGGCCTTCGGATCGCAAGATCCGGCTTACAGTGAGTGGGGACTATTCATGCACGCGCCAGAGAAAAATCGCAGCTTCACCCAACTGATCGAATTCGAGATCGAGCCCCGTCAGCAGGCCGCGCTGGTGTCGGCACTGTCGGCGCACACTGAACGTCTGGCCCAAGGCTACACTGGGTTTCTGAGTGCCAGCATCCAGGCCAGCGACGATGGTCGACGGGTGCTCAATTACCTGCAATGGCAATCCCGCGAAGCCGGGGAAGCGGCTTTTCAGAGCTTCGAAAGTGGCGAGCAGGATTTCTGGCAGTTGATTCGCGCCCATCGGGCGAAAACTGTCACCTTCGGCTCATTTCAGGTACTGCATAGCCTGGCGCTGAGCCACGACAACGCACTGCATTGCCATCTGACCAGCTAGATCGACAACTGCATCAAACGCTCACCCTGTACATTCTCCGTGGGTCGACGTTTATTCACCGCCAGTTCGCCGATCTTGATCAGGCGGGTGCGGGTTACGTTGCGGCTCAGCCCCAGCAGGGCAGCGGTGTGCACCTGGTTGTAGTGGCTGAAGCGGTAGGCTGCCCGCAGCAACGCATCTTCGACTTTCTCGTGCAGCGCGCCGGCCTGTCGCTCGAAGAGCTTTTGAAAGGCCCGATCGAGCAAGGCTTCCGGTGAGTCGTCGACGTTGGCGTGGTGGTCGTCCTGACGCTCGATGCGCATGTTCGACAGGCGCAAGTCATCGCGCTCGATCACACCATTGCGGCAGATCAGCAGGGTGTGGTGAATGACGTTTTCCAGTTCACGGATGTTGCCCGGCCAGCTGTAGCTGCGCAGTTTGTGTTCGGCCTCTTTACTGATGGTGATGCTGCCGTAACCCAAACGCTGGCTGTAGGCTTCGACGAAATGCCGGGTCAGCGGCAGGATGTCGCCGGGGCGTTCGCGCAATGGGCTCAGTTCCAGGCTGACCACGTCAAGGCGGTAATACAGGTCCTCGCGAAAGTGCCCGGCGTTGATGGCTTTTTCCAGTTGCACGTTGGTCGCCGCCAGCACTCGCACATCGATGGGAATGCTCTTGCGCGAACCCAGGCGCACCACTTCGCGCTCCTGCAACACTCGCAGCAGTTTCACCTGAATCGCCATTGGCAGATCGCCGATTTCGTCGAGGAACAAGGTGCCGCCATCGGCCTCTTCGAACCAGCCGGCCTTGGCGCTCAGCGCACCGGTGAAGGCGCCTTTTTCATGGCCGAACAGCTCGGCCTCCACCAGCGATTCGGAGAATGCGCCGCAATTCACCGCCACGAACGGC
The DNA here is from genome assembly GCF_000282555.1 of Pseudomonas sp. GM102. Taxonomy (NCBI): domain Bacteria; kingdom Pseudomonadati; phylum Pseudomonadota; class Gammaproteobacteria; order Pseudomonadales; family Pseudomonadaceae; genus Pseudomonas; species Pseudomonas sp. GM102. The sequence continues at coordinate 10,173 of NZ_AKJB01000124.1, forward strand.
CGGTTGCGTCGGGCGCTGAGGTTGTGGATGTGCCGCGCCACCAGCTCCTTGCCGGTGCCGGTTTCGCCGATGATCAGCACGCTGGCCTCACTCGGCGCGACTTGCTGCAAGTGCGCGAGCAGGGCCTGGGATTTCGGGTCTTCGAACACCTGCGCCGTAGCGCGAATCGAGGTGGCCAGCGCGGGCGAGGGCGGTAAGGTCAGCAGTTGCATGGGACAGGCTCCATGAGTGGAAGGCTATGAATAGAAGGTCGGGATCGGCAGGGACTGGTTCAGCGCCCAGTCACCCAGTTCATGGAGTTTGTAATCCACCGGATCGTGCAGGGTTTGCGTGCGCAGATTGCGCCAGTGGCGGTCCAGCCGCAGTGAGGCGTGAGTCGAACGGGCGCCGGTCACTTCGAACAAACGGCTACACAATTCCAGACCATTGCGCGTGGCTGCGACCTTGGCAGTGGCGATGGCGGTGGCCAGATGTCCGCGTTCCTCGGCGCTCAGAGTCGGCCCCTTGGCCCAAGCCTTGTCGAGCAATTCGGCGGCGCGTTGCACCAGCAATCGAACACCTTCCAGTGCCACCCAGAATTCGCCGTAATGGCCGAGCACGTAAGGGTCCTGCCGCACATCCGCAGCACTGGATTTGTGCCACGGACGGGTTTCGGTGAGGGTGTATTGCCGCGCCTCTTCGAAAGCGCCTTCGGCAATGCCGAGGAACATATGGGTGAACGTGAGCTGGGCGATCAAGGGGCGCAGGCAGGCGAATGGCGTGCTCAACGGACCGGGGTCGAGCAGCAACTCCGACTCTTCGACCCGCACCCGTTCAAAGGTGGCGCTGCCGCTGTCGGTCTGGCGCTGACCCATGTTGTTCCAGTCGTTGTGCAGAGTGATGCCGCTGCGCCCGCTGGGGATCGCGGCGATCAACAACTTGCCGCCGGCACTTTCATCGACGGCCGAGGCGATCAGCATTTCCGAGTCGCTGGCGCCGGAGCAGAAGCTCTTCTTGCCGGAAAACTCGCGCCAACTACCGAGGTTTTTTACCACGGTGCGGGTGTCCAACGGGTTGAGGGCGTTGCCCCAGAACCAGTTCTTGCGCGCGGTTTGTTCAAACCACGGTTGCCATTGTTCGGGCCGGGCGAACAGGCGCACGGTGGCGAGCATCAGGTGATGAAAGCCGAAGACGTGAGCGATTGAACTGTCGACCTTGGCGAACTCGCGCACGATGTTCAGGGTTTCGCTCCAGCTGGCGCCGAGACCGCCGTACTGGACGGGAATGCTTAAAGCGAGCAGGCCGCTGTGGCGCAAGGCATCACGTTCGGCTTTCGGCGTACCACCACGTTCATCGCGCTCGACAGCGGTCAGGGCAAACTCGGCGGCCAGCTGGCGGGCGGTCTGCAAGGGGGACAACAGGGCGCTTTGTGGTTTGGCCGTCACGCGGGGTTCCTCTTGGGACTCATCTCAAATTTCCTGGGGGAATGAGGCTTTTGTGGCGAGGGAGCTTGCTCCCGCTCGGCTGCGAAGCGGTCGTAAATCGGCTTGCGCGGTTTTTCAGAAAATCCGCGCTGACCGGTCATGGGACTGCTCCGCAGTCCAGCGGGAGCAAGCTCCCTCGCCACAGGTTGCGGATCCACAGGAGAGCGGTTTTCAAGCCGTGGCTTTGGCCGGCAGCACATCATTGGCAATCATTTCGCCAAACGGCCCGGTGAGGTTGGTGACGCCACGTCCGGCCAGGCTGGCATACGGCTCGGGCAGCAACGGGAACACCAGTTCGGCAAAGCGATAAGCCTCTTCGAGATGCGGGTAGCCGGAGAAGATGAAACTCTCGATCCCCAAGTCCGCGTACTCCTTGATCCGCGCCGCCACTTGCTGCGGGTCACCCACCAGCGCAGTTCCGGCACCGCCGCGTACCAGACCGACACCGGCCCACAGGTTGGGCGAGATTTCCAGGTTGTCGCGACGGCCGTCATGCAGCGCGGCCATGCGTCGCTGGCCTTCGGAATCAAATCGCGAGAACGACTTTTGCGCGGCAGCAATGGTCTCGTCGCTGATGTGCTCGATGAGTTTGTCCGCGGCTTTCCAGGCCTCTTCGGCCGTCTCGCGCACGATCACATGCAAGCGAATCCCGAACTTCACCGTGCGACCGTTTCGCGCCGCGCGCGCTCGAACATCGGCCAGTTTTTCAGCCACGGCGGCAGGCGGTTCGCCCCATGTCAGGTAAACGTCGACCTGCTCGGCGGCCAAGTCATGAGCGGCCTCGGACGAGCCACCGAAATACAGCGGCGGATAAGGCTTCTGCACTGGTGGATACAGTGCTTTGGCATTCTGCACCCGCAGGTGTTTGCCTTCGAAATCCACCGATTCGCCTTGCAGCACGCGGCGCCAGATCTTCAGGAATTCGTCGGTGACTTCGTAGCGTTCGCTGTGATCAAGAAAACTGCCGTCGCCACGGTTTTCATCCGGGTCGCCGCCGGTCACCACATTAATCAGCAAGCGGCCGCCAGACAGTCGATCCAACGTCGCGGCCATCCGTGCCGAGACCGTCGGCGAAATAATCCCCGGACGGATCGCGACCAGATACCGCAGGCGTTCGGTCAGTGGCACCAGCGCCGAGGCAATCACCCACGAGTCCTCGCAGGAACGTCCAGTGGGAATCAGTACGCCGTGGTAACCCAGACTGTCGGCAGCCTGGGCCACTTGTTTCAAATAGTTGAGGGTCACCGGGCGGGCGCCCTGAGTGGTGCCCAGGTAATGGCCGTCGCCGTGGGTCGGCAGAAACCAGAAAACATCCATGAAGAAATCCTTAAGCGATTTTCAGCAGATTTTTGGGGTGCACGCCGAACAACGGCGCAGCGCGCTCTGCAGCAAGACGAATGCGGGCCTTCAAGGGCTCACTGGTTATTTGATAATTGGAGAAGTCGGCTTCGGTGGCATAGACGCCAATCGGCAAGGTCAAGGCTTGGAAGAAACTGAACAGCGGGCGCAACTGATGATCGAGCACCAGCGCATGACGTTCGCTGCCACCGGTGGCAGCTAGCAGCACCGGAGTGTCGATCAGTGCGTTGAGGTCGATCAGGTCGAACAGGTGCTTGAGCAGGCCTGGGTAGGAGCCGCGATAAACCGGCGCGGCGACGATCAGCAAGTCGGCGCTTTCGATCGCTTGCAGCTCGGCTTCGATGGTGGCGCTCAGTTCCTGACGCGACAGCGCGGCGCCCAGTGGTCGGGCGATATCACCCAGTTCGATCAGCTTGTTCTCGATCGGCAACTGCTCGGCCAGTTCGGCTAACAGCGCCTGGGTCAACACCAACGTGCGAGACGGACGCCAGGTACCGCCGGAGAGGGCAACGACTTTCAATGGACGCGACATGATCAGTTCCTTTTCTAAACAGTTGCTCAGCGAGCAGTGATGAGTCACCGAAGTTGAGCAAGAGCTGTACCAATCCTTTGGAGCCCCGTTTTCCGTGGCTTTCAGCGCGGTTGTTGGCAGGCGCTGTTCGATTTGACCGGGTGTTTGTTGATTGACTGTTGCCTGGCAAACAGTTACGTGGGCAACAGTGCGTGAGGCGATGGAGTCGTTTATAAAGACTATCTGTTATTCCGTAAAAGACATTAAATTAATATTTATATTCAATTTAGAAATATAAGGTTGATGTAGAAGCTGCCGAAGGCCGCGATCTTGCGATCCGATACCCACTATCGAGAGCGTTGATTTCTACCCTTCGAGCGGCACGGGTAGCCTGTGTCCATTGCCCCAAACACAGATCTGCGGACGCCCGAAATGAAATCTCTGCTCGCCACTTTCTTGCTGCTCGCCATCTCCGTTCTCGCCGGATGTGCCAGCCATGTTTCACCGGAATTGCGGCCCTACACCGCTGAAGAAACCCGGGAACTGGCGCTGGAGGCCCTGAATCGTCGTGGCTTGTCCTTCGACGAGTACCATGCGAAGAAAGCCGAATTGCTCGGCCAGCCGGCAAAATCGTTCAGTTTCGACAAACAAGGCGAGATGAACGCCGAACGCGCGGTACAGCTGCACGGCCGCCCAAGCTGAGCGACGACTGTACTGCTCGAACTTTCACGCAACTGTCCATGGGTTTCCCTCAAGGCGTGCGATAGGGTCAATACCTGACTGACCCTGATGGACTGCCACCCATGACACTCTCACTCGACCTGCTGCTGGGCTTTGCCCTGTTTGCCCTTGTCACCTCGATCACCCCCGGTCCGAACAACACCATGTTGCTGGCCTCGGGCGTGAATTTCGGCTTTCAGCGCACCATTCCCCACATGCTGGGCATCACTTGTGGCTTCTTCGTCCTGGTGGTCGCCGTCGGTTTCGGCCTGGGCACGGTATTTCAAACCTATCCAATGCTTTACACCGTGTTGCGCTATGTCGGCGCGGCGTATTTGCTGTACCTGGCGTGGAAGATTGCTCATTCCGGGCCGGTCGCCGAGGGTGAACAGGGCGAGGGCACGCCGATCAGTTATTTGGGTGCGGCAGCGTTTCAATGGGTCAACCCCAAGGCCTGGATCATGGCCATCGGTGCCATCAGCACCTACACGCCAATGCAGGGCTATTTCACCAATGTGATTGTGATTGCCGCGGTCTTCGCCTTGATCAACCTGCCAAGCGTCGGGGTGTGGGCCGGTTGCGGCACGCTGCTGCGCAATGTGCTGCGCGATCGCCGCTGGTTGCGGCTGTTCAACTGGGGTATGGCCTTACTGTTGGTGGCTTCGCTGTATCCGTTATTGCTCGACAGTTTTAGCTGACGCATTGCTTCATCCGGTGGCCCGATGCCTGTTAAGCTCGACTTCAGGAGCGTTCCTACGCACTTTTAAATGAAGTTGTTCTTCTTTAATGGCCTCCGATCAGGTATTGCTGTCGTTCTGAAAATTCGGCGTCGCTCATGAGGCGGCGCTTTGAAACTTCCAGTGACGAGCTTCCTGATCCCGGAACACGCTCTGCGAGTCTTTTATGAATAAACGTCCGTTGTATTTCGACTACGCCGCCACCACGCCGGTGGATGAGCGGGTCATCAAGGTCATGGTCGAGTGTCTGGGTTTCACCGGTAACTTCGGCAATCCAGCGTCCAGTTCCCACGCCTTCGGCCAACAGGCCCGGCAATCGGTCGAGCAAGCACGGCGCCAGGTCGCCGAATTGGTGAGCGCCCAGGCGGAACAGATCGTCTGGACCTCCGGCGCCACCGAATCCAACAACCTTGCCCTCAAGGGCGTGGCCCAGGCCCGCGGTGTATCCGGCGGCCACATCATCACCAGCCAGATCGAACACAAAGCGATTCTCGACACTGCAAAACAGTTGCAGGACGCAGGCGTTGCGGTGACGTATCTGGTGCCCGATGCCGAAGGCCTGATTACTCCACAAGCGGTCAGTGAAGCGATGCGTGAGGACACCTTTCTGGTGTCGTTGATGCTGGTCAATAACGAACTGGGCACCCTCAACGACATCCCGGCCATCGGCCAGGTGGTGCGTGATCGTGATGCGTTATTCCACGTTGATGCGGCTCAGGGCGCGGGCAAAGTGGCGATCGATCTGGCCCGGTGGCCGGTGGATTTGATGTCGTTCTCGGCGCACAAGGTCTACGGTCCCAAAGGCATCGGCGCGCTGTATGTCGGTCCTCGTGTTCAGCAGCGTCTGCAGGCACAGATCCACGGCGGCGGTCATGAGGGCGGGTTGCGTTCGGGCACGCTGGCGACGCACCAGATTGCCGCAATGGGTACAGCCTTCGCGTTGGCGGCGCAATTGTTCGATGAAGAGAAAGCCACCATCGCGCGTCTGCGTGAACGCTTGCTCGAGCCGCTGCTGAGCATTCCCGGGGTGCGTCTCAATGGCAGTTTGACCCAGCGCATTCCCCATACCTTGAGCCTGACTTTCAACGAAGGCGAGTTCAGTTCCGCGGCTTTGAGCACCTCGATCGCGTTTTCCGCGACCTCGGCCTGTAATTCCGCCAGCAATGCGCCGTCCCATGTATTGCTGGCCCTGGGGCATGACGCGCGCTCGGCCAGTCGCACCATTCGCTTGAGCCTGGGACGTTTCACCACCGAGCAAGATATCGATCAAGCGGTACGCCTGATTAAAGCCGCATGCGCCAGTGCTCCGGCATTCTGGGCGACAGGTCCTTAAGCGCCGACTCCGATCGGCACCGAATAATAATGATGAGTGGTTAGCAGGAGACACGATGAGTACACAGCCTTTGACCAATGGATTGGTACCCCAGCGCCTGGCGCAAACCCGCGAGCTGATGAGCCGGGAGGGCATTCATGCTCTGTTGGTGCCGTCGGCCGACCCGCACCTGTCGGAATACCTGCCGGGCTATTGGCAGGGACGGCAGTGGCTGTCGGGTTTTCATGGCTCGGTGGGCACGCTGATCGTTACGCCGGATTTTGCCGGCGTCTGGGCCGACAGCCGCTATTGGGAACAAGCGAGCAAGGAACTCAAGGGCAGCGGCATCGAACTGGTCAAGCTGCAACCGGGTCAACCCGGCCCGCTCGATTGGCTGGCCGAGCAAACCCCTGAAGGCGGTGTCGTCGCAGTCGATGGCGCGGTGATGGCCGTGGCCTCCGCGCGTACTTTGAGCAGCAAACTTGAAGAACGCGGCGCACGTCTGCGCACCGACATCGATCTGCTGAGTGACGTCTGGAGTGATCGTCCAAGTCTGCCGAATGAGCCGATCTATCAACACTTGCCGCCTCAGGCGACGGTAAGCCGTGGCGAAAAACTCGCCAAACTGCGTGAGGTGCTGAAAGAGCGCGGTGCCGACTGGCACTTCATCGCCACCCTCGATGACATCGCCTGGCTGTTCAACCTGCGCGGCGGCGATGTGTCGTTCAACCCTGTGTTCGTGTCCTTCGCCCTGATCAGCCAGCAGCAGGCCACCTTGTTCGTCGCCCTGAGCAAAGTGAGCGCCGAGCTGCTCGTCATTCTCGAACAGGACGGCGTGACCCTGCGCGATTACAGCGAAGTCACCGCCGCTTTGCGCGCCGTGCCGAGCGGCGCAAGCCTGCAAGTCGATCCCGCGCGGGTCACGGCCGGTCTGCTGGATAACCTGAACAGCGGCGTGAAACTGCTCGAAGGCCTGAACCCGACCACTCTGGCCAAGTCGCAGAAAAGCCTGGCCGATGCCGAGCACATTCGTCGGGCAATGGAGCAGGACGGCGCGGCGCTGTGTGAATTCTTCGCCTGGCTGGAAGCGGCTTGGGGGCGTGAGCGCATCACCGAACTGACCATCGACGAACACCTGACCGCGGCGCGTACCCGACGTCCGGATTACGTGTCGCTGAGCTTCAACACCATTGCCGCGTTTAACGCCAACGGTGCGATGCCGCACTACCACGCCACTGAAGAAGAACACGCGGTGATCGAGGGTGACGGCTTGTTGCTGATCGACTCCGGCGGCCAATACCTGGGCGGAACCACCGACATCACCCGAATGGTGCCGGTGGGTACGCCGACTGACGAGCAGAAGCGCGATTGCACCCGCGTACTCAAAGGCGTGATTGCACTCTCCCGTGCACAGTTCCCACGAGGCATTCTGTCGCCGTTGCTGGACGCTATTGCCCGTGCACCGATCTGGGCCGAAAGCGTCGACTACGGCCACGGCACCGGTCACGGCGTCGGCTATTTCCTCAATGTTCACGAAGGCCCGCAAGTCATCGCCTATCAGGCCGCGGCGGCACCGCAAACCGCGATGCAGCCGGGGATGATCACGTCCATCGAACCGGGCACTTACCGTCCGGGTCGCTGGGGTGTGCGGATCGAGAATCTGGTATTGAACCGCGAGGCGGGCAAGAGCGAATTCGGTGAGTTCCTGAAATTCGAAACCCTGACCCTGTGCCCGATCGACACCCGTTGCCTGGAACCGTCACTGCTGACTGAAGACGAAAAGCAGTGGTTCAACGGTTATCACGCCGAGGTGCGTGAACGCTTGAGCCCATTGCTCGATGGCGCGGCCCTTGAGTGGTTGAACACCCGAACCGCGGCTATTTGAGCGGTTTGAGTCCAGGCGCTATTTTCAGCGCCTGGCTCAGGTCATAAGCAGGCGCTGGCTATTGCGCGCGCAGGGCTTCAAGGACGAAGTCCAGCCGATCCTGGCCGAAGAACAACTGATCACCGACAAACATGCTCGGCGCACCGAATACACCGCGTTGCACCGCTTCCTCGGTGTTTTCCTTGAGGGCGGTTTTGATAGTTTCATCGGCGGTCAGTGCCAGCACCTCGCTTGGATCGAAACCATTTTGCGTCAGCACGGCGGCAACAGTCGCTGGATCATCGAGGCTGCATCCCTCAACCCAAAGGGCGTGAAACAGGCAATCGATAAACGCCTGAAAGCGTTCGGGATGGCGTAGTTGCATACCTGTGACAGCGCGCATCAGCATCAGGGTATTGATCGGGAAGTTCGGGTTGAACTTCAGCGGTACGCCATAGCGTTTGGCATAGCGGTCCAGGTCTTGGAACATGTAGCGACCCTTGGCCGGTATGGTGATGGGGGAAGCATTGCCAGTAGCTTTGAAGACGCCACCCAGCAGCATCGGTCTGTAGATCAGCTGACTATCGGTCTGTGTGCAGATTTTCGGCAGTTGGGTATGGGCCAGATAAGTGGCGGGGCTGCCGAGGTCGAAAAAGAACTCCACGGTTTTGCTCATGGTTGATGTGCTCTTCTTGTTGTTGTAGGGGAGGGCTTACCAGCGTTCGCTCCAGGGGCGCAGATCCAGCTCGAAGGTCCAGGCGTCCCGTGGCTGGCTGTGCAGGTACCAATAGTTGTCGGCGATGTGCTCGGGATTGAGGATGCCGTCCTGATCCTTGGTCGCGTATTTGTCCGGGAAGTTGTCGCGGATAAAGTCGGTATCGATGGCGCCATCAACTACGACGTGGGCGACATGGATGTTCATCGGCCCCAGTTCGCGGGCCATGCTTTGTGCCAAGGCGCGAATCCCGTGCTTGGCCCCGGCGAAGGCGGCGAAACCCGCGGCGCCGCGCAAGCCAGCAGTGGCACCGGTGAACAGGATCGTTCCCCGTTGGCGGGTGACCATGCGCTTGGCCACTTCACGGGCGTTGAGAAACCCTGAGAAACAGGCCATTTCCCAAATCTTGAAATACTTGCGGGCGGTTTCTTCGAGGATGCTGCACGGCACATTGGCGCCGATATTGAAGACGAACGCTTCGATGGGGCCAAGCTCGGTTTCGATCTGCTCGATGAGCGCTATCACGTCTTCTTCATTACGCGCATCGCAGGCAAAACCGTGGGCCTCACCGCCACTGGCGGTGATGGACTCTACCAATGGCTGGAGTTTGTCTGCGCTGCGACGTGTGACGCAGGCGATATACCCTTCACGGGCAAAACGTCTGGCGATGGCGCCGCCGGTGGCATCGCCCGCGCCGACGACCAGTACGATCTTCTTGTTATTGATAGCGGTGGTCATGGATATCGCCCTTTGCTGAACGGTCATTGACTGACAAACGTTAGCAGCATCGGGGCGAAGCGCCTATCGGGCTACGCAAGCCCGATAGGAGGGGAGGGTTACTTGCAGATAACGATCATGCTGCGGCTGGTATAGCCGGCAGGATTGAGGCCGAAGGGATAGTCACCGGGTTCTTCCACCGCATCCCCTGACTTGGCGATGACCTTGTAACCCTTGGGTGCGCACGAATTGGTGGCGCTGGTGTAGCACTTGTCCCACGAGGACGAGAGCCCCGAACAATTGATATGCAGTCCTTTCTTGCCGTGTTTCGTCTGGGGTTTCGAGGTCGCTGCGCAGCCCGCAATTGCAAGTACGGCGATCAGTATCAAAATTCGTTTCATTGCTGTCCTTAATAGCGGCCCCGGATCTGTGCCTGGGTCTGCCTGCATTCGCTTTTGCTTGAAGCGTTCTGATATCCCTATCTGAAAAAATCCATGTCTGACACTGAGTTACGTAGCCTAAACATGGCCTAATTGAGCGGTAAATGCCAGACCTGCGTCAATCTTGTTTCAATCTGCTGCGACCACAGGCTTGGCGCTACTCCCCATGGTCAGGGTCGCGCCGACGGAAGCCAGAATGATGCACAGGATAGCCATCCACTGTGACAGGGAAAGGTATTCCTGGAGAAACAACAGGCCGGACAGCGCACCGATCGCAGGTTCGATGCTCATCAATGTACCGAAGGTCCGGGCTGGTATCCGTGTGAGGGCGACCATCTCCAGGGTGTAGGGCAGGGCGGTGGACAAAATGGCGACCCCGATGGCCACGGGAATCAACGAGGGTGTCAGTAGCGCAGCGCCAGCGTGGACAATGCCGATGGGGGCTACGAACAGGGCGGCAATCATCACGCCCAACGCAGCGGTCTGCACCCCATTATCAGCGCCAGCCTTCTGGCCGAACAGAATGTACAGCGCCCAGCAGACACCAGCACCGAGGGCATAACCTGCGCCGACCAGATCGATGCCCGTGCTCGTGGCGCCTGTCGGAATCAATAGCAGTAAACCGAGGGCTGCCAGAGCAATCCACAGAAAGTCGATCGCTCGACGTGAGGCGTAAATAGCGACTGCCAATGGGCCGGTGAACTCCAGGGCTACGGCGATACCCAGGGGGACGGTGCGCAAGGACATATAGAAGAGGAAATTCATGCCGCCCAACGCCATCCCGTAGACGATAACGGTGCGCAGGGATTTCGAAGTGAGCTTCGCTCGCCATGGGCGCAATATCAGCAGCATGATCACACTGGCAAAGATCAGTCGCAGGGTGGTCGTTCCTTGAGCGCCGATAACCGGGAACATGCTTTTGGCCAGGGAGGCTCCGGACTGGATTGATGCCATGGCTATCAAGAGCAGGCCAACCGAGAACAGGGTCGAGGCAAGACTGCGGGGGTGGTCATTCATTGCGTGGCATCGTCCGAAGTAGCAAGCGAGAGTATTGTTGTATGTGTTGGGCAATATACTGCGCATTCGTTACGGGCGCGTCTATATATAAGCAGGGATTTTGGACATCCTGATAGAAAAATCAAATCAGGGGTTGACGGCAGATTCTGGAAGTCTATAATTCGCCCCACTTCCGGCACAGTCGAAACGGAAAACTCCTTGGTAAACAAAGAGTTACGCAGTTTTCGGCAGCGGTTACGCTTCAGTTCATCGAAGCCAGAAGGAGTTGAAAGAGCGGTGTTGTTTGGCTCTTTTGACGGTTCGATCGTCTCGGTCGAAAGCGGAGAAAA
>NZ_AKJB01000125.1:0-5820 GCF_000282555.1 Pseudomonas sp. GM102
GCGGGTACATCAGACCCGAAACTGATCCATCAAGCCCTGCTGCTGATTCGCCAGGCTGTTTAGCGACTGGCTCACCCGCGCCGATTCATTGGCCTGCCCCGACAGCGATTCGGTCACATCCCGGATGGTCGCCACGTTGTTGTTAATCTCCTCGGCCACTGCGCTTTGCTCTTCAGCCGCACTGGCGATTTGCAGATTCATGTCGCTGATCACCGTCACCGCATCACCAATCTGACGCAATGCTGTCACTGCCTGACCAACCTGCTCGACACTGCCCTGAGCCTGACGATGGCTGTTGTTCATCGAACTCACCACGTCCTGAGTACCGCTCTGCAACTGCTCGATCACCAGGCGGGTTTCCTCCACGGACTCCTGAGTACGCCGCGCCAGGTTGCGCACTTCATCGGCCACCACGGCAAAACCGCGTCCGGCTTCACCGGCCCGGGCGGCTTCGATGGCGGCGTTCAGCGCCAAGAGGTTGGTTTGTTCGGCAATGGCACGAATGACTTCCAGCACCGAACCGATTTTCTCGCTGTTCGCTGCCAGTCCTTCGACCTGCACCATGGCCGCGCTCATGTCGGCGGCGAGGTGGTCGATGCTGGCGGTGGTGCGGCCGATCACAGTCAAACCCTGGCGGGTCGCCTGATCGGCATCGCGCGCCGCTTGTGCCGCTTGCGCGGCGCTACGGGCGACGTCCTGGGCGGTGGCGCTCATTTCGTGGGACGCGGTGGCGACCTGGTCAACCTGACGGTATTGCTGTTCCATGCCGGCGCTGGTCTGGGTGGCGATGGCGGACGACTGGTCCGCCGTGCTGCGGGCGTCCTGCACCGAGCGCTTCACTTGGGCGATGATCGGTTGCAGCTTGTCGAGGAAACGGTTGAACCAACCGGCCAACTGGCCCAGTTCATCCTGCTTGTCGTAGGCCAGGCGCCGGGTCAGGTCGCCTTCGCCGCTGGCAATGTCTTCCAGCATGCGGGCCACGCCGAGGATCGGTCGGGTCACGCTACGTGCCATCAGCCACACCAACAGCAGACCGACGAGCGCCGCCAGCACACCCAGGCACAGTTCAATCAGCGTACCGGTGGTGTTGCTGTCGTCGAGTTGTTTTTTCAGCGCTTCGGCGGGGCCGACCAGGACCTTCTCCGGCACGTCGAGCAACACGCCCCAGGATTTGCCACCGGGAATCGGCTGGAACGGTGACAGCACTTTCAATTGCTGGTTGCTGTGCAGGCTTTCGGTTTTGCTGCTGGTGGTCAGCCTGCGGAGCAATTCGGCACCGTTGCGGGTGTCGACAGCGTCCAGGCGCTGGCCGAGCTTGCTGGCGTCCGGGCTGTAGGCGGCAAGCAGACCGACCGGGCTGACGATGCTGACATTGGTCTGGCCGTCATAGAGTTTTTTGCTGGCGCTCTGGCTGATCGTTTGCAGGCTGTTGAGGTTGATGTCCACCGACAAAGAGGCAATGACTTTGCCGTTGACCATCAGCGGGAACACGATGCTGGTCATCAGCACGTTCTGGCCGTCGATCACATAGAAGTAGGGTTCGATCACGCAAGGCTTGAGCGTAGTGCGCGGGCAAGTGAACCAGGCGTTGGCCGGGTCGCCGCTGGGGCCGGTGCTGGTGTCGGCCATGTCGCTTTCCGGCAGGGCCATGGAGGTCACCTTGCCAGGCACAGGTTGCGACCAGTACAGGGCGAAACGACCCTTCTCGTTACTGCCAATCTCTGCCTGATCAGCGAACAGTTCGTCCTTGCCGTCCAGCGCATTGGCCTCGAACACCAGGGACAGGCCAAGCAGTTCCGGGTTGGCTTGCAGGGCCGACTTGACCTGCCGGGTCAAGTCTTCACGCAGGTCGAAGGCATCGAGAAAGCGCTTTTCGGCCTGATCGCGCAAAAACAGCACCTGCCGCGAGAAACCATGGCCATATTGATAGGCGTCCATGAACTGCTGACGAATGCCCAGCGCCTGGACTTCACCCTGGGACTCGATGCGCGCCTGGGCGGCTTCGGTGAGCATCTCCATGCTCGAGGCTTTCACCAGCGCGGAGCTGTGCTCCATGCGATACAGCGAAAGACCTACCAGCAGGGTCACGATGCCCGCCAGGCACAGCCCGGCCAACAGGGTGATTTTCCATTGGATGGAAAGTTGTCTGAGCGACATGGGAACGTCCTTTTATTCGATAAATATCTGAGACTTTGCACTGTAGCGGCCGGGATTTGGCTTTCTTTATGTCGCAGGCTGAATAACAAATTCCGATCACTGCACACTTCTGTGGCGAGGGGGCTTGCCTGTGGCGAGGGAGCTTGCTCCCGCTGGGGCGCGAAGCGGCCCCCGGCATTTAGTCAGACAACCCGCGTCGGCAGTTTACGACTGCTTCGCAGCCGAACGGGAGCAAGCTCCCTCGCCACAGGCAAGCCCTTGCCATCGGGGGATCGCAATCCGTTACACATCGGCAATGGGTGTTGGCTTTGACAAGGCCGCAGCGGTCCGGCACAGTGCGCGCCCTCTAATAAAACCCATTCTTCAATCCGCCGGCAGCTCATGCAGACTGCTGGCCGGACTCATTCCGTTTGCCTTGAGGTAACGATGATTAATGCAGTAATTGCCGCGGTCGGCATCATGCTGATACTCAGCCTGTCCCGCGTGCATGTGGTGATCGCACTGATCGTGGGCGCGCTGGTCGGTGGCTTGACCGGTGGCCTGGGCATCGACGCGACCCTGAAAGCCTTCAACAATGGCCTCGGCGGCGGGGCGACGGTTGCGTTGTCCTACGCTTTGCTCGGCGCATTCGCGGTGGCCATCGCCAAGTCCGGCCTGGCCCATGCGCTGGCCGACAAAGCCCTGGCCATGGTCGATCGCCAGCACGCCAACGGTGGCGGAAATGTCAAATGGCTGCTGATCGGTTTGCTGTGGGTGGTGGCCATCGCCTCGCAGAACATTTTGCCGATTCATATCGCCTTTATCCCGTTGCTGGTTCCGCCTCTTCTCTATGTACTGACCAAGCTGCAACTGGACCGTCGATTGATTGCCTGTGTTATCACCTTCGGTTTGATCACGCCGTACATGTTCCTGCCCGTGGGCTTCGGCAACATCTTCCTCAATGAAATCCTGCTGGCCAACGTCGCCCGCAGTGGCGTGGATATCAGCGGAATCAACGTCACCCATGCCATGGGTATCCCGGCACTGGGCATGGTTTTTGGTCTCGCGGCAGCCTTCATCAGCTATCGCAAGAAGCGCGTTTACGATCTGGAAAAGATCGAGCAGGTCGAACAGGTCGCAGTGCAATACAACCCGTTGAGCTTGATGGTGGCCGGCCTGGCCATCGCCGCCGCGTTCATTATTCAGTTGCTGCTGGACTCGATGATTATCGGGGCGTTGGCGGGTTTTCTGATTTTCTCGGTGTCGGGGATTGTGAAGTGGCGCGACACCGATGACCTGTTCACCGAAGGCATGAAGATGATGGCGATGATCGGCTTCATCATGATCGCCGCGTCCGGGTTTGGCGAAGTGATCAAGGCCACCGGGCAAGTGCAGACACTGGTCGAAACCTCGGCCTCGTGGATCGGCCACAGCAAAGCCATTGGCGCGCTGCTGATGTTGCTGGTGGGCCTGTTGGTGACCATGGGCATTGGCTCGTCGTTTTCCACCGTCCCGATTCTGGCGGTGATTTTCGTGCCGCTGTGCGTGCAACTGGGTTTCAGCCCGATCGCCATCGTGTGCATCGTTGGCACTGCTGGCGCATTGGGCGATGCCGGGTCACCCGCCTCGGACTCGACCCTGGGCCCGACCTCCGGTCTGAACATCGACGGCCAGCATCACCACATCTGGGACACCGTGGTCCCGACCTTCCTGCACTACAACCTGCCATTGCTGGCGTTTGGCTGGGTGGCGGCGATGGTCCTCTGATTTCGCTCCCGTAGGAGCCAGGCTTGCCGGCGAAGGCGATTTCGAGGACGCCTTCGCCGGCAAGCCTGGCTCCTACAGTTTTACGTTGGCCTGCCGTTATAGCCTTTAACCACGCCAACAAAATCAAAAGAGTGAACGTCATGCGCATGAGCCTGAAGGCTAAAGTCCTGTCCCTTGCCGTCCTCCCGGTGCTGCTCTTTGCGCTGGTCATCAGCCTGACCACGTTGTTCATTCTGCAGGAGCAGGCCCGCAAGGAAGTCGAGCAAACCCGTCAGCGCCTGCTCAGCGATGCCAAGGCGACCCTGCAAAGTTACGTCGCCGTGGCCATGACCACGATCAAACCGCTCTACGACGCGGCCGCTCCCGGCGATGACGCGGCACGGGCGCAGGTGATCAAGTTGCTGTCGAGTATCACCTACGGCAAGGACGGCTACTTCTTCGGCTACGACTCCAACACCGTGCGCCTGTTCAAGGCCAACAGCCCCGAAGGCGTGGGCCAGAGCTTCAAGGACAACCGCGACCCGAACGGCGTCTACGTCAACCGTGACCTGGTGAAAGTCGCCAAGGACGGTACCCATTACTTGCAATACAGCTCGACGCTGCCCGGTAACACCCAAGTGCTGGTGCCCAAGCTCGGCTACACCGAATACCTGCCGAAGTGGGACATGGCGGTCGGCACCTCGGTCAACCTCGACGGCATTGAAGCTCAAGTGGCGGTGGTCGAGGCCAAGGTCCAGGAACGCATGCAAGGCGTGGTGCTGAGCATTGTCGGGATTGCCGTGGTGGTGCTGTTGGTGATTGCGGTTGCCGGGATGCTGCTGGCCAACACCATTCTGCGTCCGCTGAACCTGATGAAAGCCAACCTCGACGACATCGCGGCGGGCGAGGGCGACCTGACCCGGCGCCTGTCCATCACCAGCCAGGATGAACTCGGCGAACTGGCCGGCTCGTTCAACCGTTTCGTCGACAAGATCCACGGTTTGGTACGCCAGATCACTGAAATGACCTCGCAACTGACCGGGCTGGTGAATCAGGTCTCCGATCAGGCCCAGCGCTCGGATCAAGCCATGGAGCGCCAGCGTCACGAAACCGATCAGGTGGCCACGGCGATCAATGAGATGTCGGCGGCGGCCCAGGAAGTGGCCAAGAGCGCGCAAAACGCGGCGGTCGCTGCCCAGCAGACCGACGAAGAAGGTCAGGCCGCCAAGCGTGTAGTGGCCGGGAGCATCGTGAAGATTCATGCGCTGGTGAACGACATTCGCAGCAGTGGCGTGTCGCTCGACAGCTTGCAGAAAGACGTGTCGTCGATTGTCAGCGTACTCGGGGTGATCCGTTCGATTGCCGAACAGACCAACCTTCTGGCGCTCAACGCCGCCATTGAAGCGGCCCGCGCCGGTGAGGCCGGGCGTGGTTTTGCGGTGGTCGCCGACGAAGTGCGGGCATTGGCCAGTCGCACGCAAATCAGCACCCAGGAAATCCAGGGCATGATCGACCGCTTGCAGGCCGGCACCCAATCGGCGGTCGAAGCCATGCGCCGCTCCAGCGAGGCCGGCGACGGCACGTCGGCCCAGGCCAACGAGGCGGGGGCGTCTCTGGACGCCATGGCCCAGTTGATCGGCACCATCAACTCGATGAACGCCCAGATCGCCAGCGCCGCCGAAGAGCAAACCGCCGTGGCCGAAGAAATCAACCGCAGCGTGCACCAGATCGCCGTGGCCGTAGACAGCGTCGCCGACGAAACCCAGCTCGGCGCCCAGACCTCGCGCAGCTTGGCCGACCTCGGTCAGCGCCTGGGCAAATTGGTCGGGCAGTTCCGTATCTGATTGATAGTGCTCGAACCTGTAGGAGCGAGGCTTGCCCGCGAAGAACGATGACGCGTAATACCTGAAAAACCGCGGCGCATTCTTCGCGGGCAAG